>JAJQBV010000190.1:0-7859 GCA_021203115.1 Clostridiales bacterium
CCGTGGACACTCTCATCCTCGTTTAACGCCTGCAGTGCATCGAAAAATGTGCCGCTGTCCACGTCGTCCGGAAAAACCACCTTGCGGACTGCCACGCCGACGGAGGCACACCGCTTCACGGCGCCGCGCTCGTAGGCAACATCCTCGGAGCGCTCTCCCACGCGCAAAATCGCAAGGGTGGGCGTGATGCCGGCGGCTGCAAGAGCCTCTGTCTTCTGCTTTGTCTTTTCATTCAGGGAGGCGGCCACGGGGGCGCCTTTCAAAAGTGTTGCCATGTCTTACCTCTTGTGAGGGAGATTTTGAAACATTGGGTATTTTGACCGTGCTCAGAAACGAATTCAAAATCGTATTTTCCGGGTGACGAGGTCATATACTCGATCCGCGCGGCCCGTGTATTCTTCCAGCATGGCGTCGGCCTGTTTTTCAAGATCTGCCGCATAGTTCCGGTCCTGCATGGATTTTGTGTTGATATA
Source organism: Clostridiales bacterium (assembly GCA_021203115.1). Taxonomy (GTDB): domain Bacteria; phylum Bacillota; class Clostridia; order Lachnospirales; family Lachnospiraceae; genus Eubacterium_I. Next base: position 474 of record JAJQBV010000190.1, read on the forward strand.
GATGTTGAAGGCCGCGCCCTGAAGTGCCGCTTTGCAGCAGGCTGCTCCGACTCCCGCGTCGGAGATGGCGATTTTGGAACCCTGCGCGGCGAATCCCTCCATGAGCTCCACCGCACGGCAGAGCTTCCGCATCAGCTCCAGCGGTGCATCGCAGGCTGTCCGCAGCGCTTCCTCCATGACAGCCGGGCGGGAGGGATCCTCCTTCGGGATGCCGTATGCCTTCGACAGCGGCAGAAACGCCTCCGCGTCCGCGTCCATACAGGCCAACAGCTCCTCCTGCAGCGCCCCGGCCTCTTCCATCCGGGTCGTCATCTCCTCCTCCACATCCGCGTAGGTTTTCTTTCCCACGGTCAGGGAGCCGACCATGTTTCCGAGGGCGATGCCGACCGCACCCACAAGGGCACTCGCGCCACCGCCGCCGGGCACCGCCTCCTTCGAGGCCAGCACCGCGGTAAAATCATTCAGGCTGTATTCCTTGAAAGCCATTCGCTTTGGCTCCTTTCACTTCTATATAAATTGATTCTGCTCCGAATCATAGACATGGCCCACCCCGCGCAGTTTCTCCGTAATCTCCGCCTCATTCACCCCATGGGCGGCGGCCAGTTCTGCGAGCGAGGGATACCGGTCGCGTAGCTGCGTGTTGACCACACTGAGCAGCATGATCGGGTCTCTCGGCAAATCCATCTCACATCCCTCCCTCTCAGGCAACCTGCTCGAACAAAAGCGCGCCGTTATACATCCGCTCCGTGACCGCCTCTCTCCCGAACAGGCAGATCAGGCGGAGCACCTTCTGCGCGTAATCCTCTCGGTCTGTATAATAGACCACAGTCTTTTTTGCCGCGGCATCCAGCTCACGGATCAGCTCCCTGTCCCCGTCCGGGAAGGAATAGCCGAAATAGTGAACGGTCACCGGCACGGATTCCCCGTTTTCATCCTGCGGATACATCTGCGCCCGATCCGGCAGGCCGATCATTTTCACCAGATTCTGAAAATAGTTTTTCAGGTAAATCCAGTCCGCCGGCTCCTGTGCGGTATCCGGGCTTCCGAGAACCAGATTCACCGGACGGCTCCCGGCCCTCCCCTTCGCGTAGAAAATGCGCTCCGCGGGAATCCCACAGGCAACCGCCGTGTCCGTATAATTAAAGTTGATCACGTAATCAGGATCAATCGCCGCGATCTGAGAAGACCGAAGCGCGAAATCCATCCGTTTTCCCGACTCCGGATCGGCGTCCGCCGTCCCCACACAGGCCGTCAGATACAGATCCAGCGCCTCGGTAAAGCTGTCCAGCTCCCGCCGCACCTCGTTCACCAGAGCGCGCACATCCAGCCGCCGCTCCGGCAGGATAAACTGCTGGCGCAGCTTAAACAGGCCGCCGGACGGGTTGTCATAAATCTGCTCAAACACCCGCACGAAATGTTTTAAAATCTGCAGGTCATTGTAGGAGAACAGACCGCCAATGATATTGTAGGAGGCCGGGTCATACTCCGGATCCTTCTGGTTCTCCAGCATCACATCCTGAAAATGAGCCAGCGCCGAGACGATATTATCCATCTCGGACTCAAAGTACGCCCATGATGCATCCTCCGACATGGAGAAATGGAAATGGCGAAAAAACCCGTTCCGGTTGCAGAGCTCCGTCAGCCGCATCTGCAGGGCTGTCCGCGCTTCATTCCCCTGTGCAAAGGCATCCTCCACACAGCGGACAAAATCCATATATCCGGTCTTCAGGCCGTGATACAGATCAAATCCGTTTCCGGTTACCAGAATATTATTTGTTTTTCCCATACCGTCCGTCCCTTTCTCCGTAAGCTTCCGCTGCACAAAAATATCTTACTCCGCATGCCTCCATGCAGTCTCCAGCGCAATCTCCATCATCTCGTTGAAGGACTCGCGGATCTCCTGCGCGGTCAATGCCTCCGGCTTAAAAAAGTGATCCGACACGGAGAGAATGCTGAGCGCCTTCTTGCCCTGCGCCAGCGACTCCAGATACAATCCGGCCGTCTCCATCTCCACGCAGAGCATGCCCAGATCCCGCGCCCTCGTCGGCACATCCGACTGTGCATTATAGAACAGATCTGTGCTGAACACATTTCCGACCTTGATCTTGGTCCCTCTGTCCTTACTGATATTCACCGCGTCATAGAGCAGGTCAAAGTCCGCGGTCGGCACCAGCGTCCCAGGGAAATTGTAGGTGTGCGCCATATTGGAGTTCGTGCATGCGCCCATGGCAATCACGATGTCCTTGCACTCCATGTCGTCCAGCAGCGCGCCGGTGGAACCCACGCGGATGATCGACTCCACACCGAAAAACGTGTAGAGCTCATGGGAATACAGAACCGCGGAGGGAATCCCCATGCCGCTCCCCATGACGGAAATTTTCCTTCCCTTATATGTGCCGGTGTACCCGAACATATTTCTCACATCGTTAAAGAGAACCGGGTTCTCCAGATAGGTCTCCGCGATATATTTTGCACGCAGGGGGTCTCCCGGCATCAATACGACTTTCGCTACAGCGTCCTGATTGGCCTCAATGCAGGCAGATGGTGTTTTAAACATGTGATAATCCTCCTGAAAATGTAAAATCTGTGAAATCTGTCGTGCCGCCTGACGCGGCGTTATCATTTATAATACCATAAATAAACTCCTCTTACAACGAAAAATCGAAATCGCTCTCTCCCAGATGTTCCCTCTTATAATTCAGGAGAAAACCGGTACATTTCGTCCGGCCGGTCTGTGCAAAGACATCCAGACATTCCTCAATGTTGGCCACTGTGAACAATCCGAGCTCTGCAAGTGCTGCCAGGCGGCCCATATCCTGCGTCCTAGAAATGTCATGCAGGATATCGGTCAGATTCTGCTCAAGAAACGCACGGTACGCATGAGATGTATCCTCCTCCAGAAGCACCGGGTTCATCAGGCGGCAGCAGGCCATCCCGCACCGCTCCCGCAGGCTTCGGTAGGTGGGGAAAAGCGCGTCATACCCCCGGTAATCATAGACATATCCCTCGAGGGAGCGCCCGGGCGGCCTCTCCGTTTTCGGATGATACGCGGCGAAATCCTTCCATTTTTCCGGAAGCGCCCCGAGATCCTGTCTGTCCCGCGACTCCCGCTCCGTCGAAAACAGCAGCGCCGTGATCTCGTCCTTCCGGTACACCGGTTCCCGCGGCACATAGAGGCGCGCCCCGGACTCCGCAAGCTCCAGCTCCTCCAGACGGGCACACTCCCGGAAGGCATCCCTCCCCACATCCTTCACCGACTTCGGAATCCGACAGCGACGAAACCCTGCCCGCCGAAATGCCTCCGGAAGAATCCGGCTCACATCCTCCGGGATCTCCCATGAGAGCCCTAATCCGAAATATTTCACGATATATCTGGTTTTATCTTCTCCAATCTCGTACAGAGCATTCCCGTCCGTCATAAAATGCTCATTTCTCCCGTCCACTGTGATTTGCTCCAGACCGACCAGCGTCTCACTCCACCCGAAGGTATCGGAGAGCGCGCCCCGCCCGATCGACTCCACCGCAGTGGGAAGATGGATCTCACGCAGACGAATGCAGTGACTGAATGCATTCTCGCCGATCACGCGCAGGGTATCCGGAAGCACAATCCGCTCCAGCGTATTGCTCCCCGCGAACGCACCCTCCCCGATCGCAGTCGTGCCGTCCGCCACCCGATATTCCGCCGGGCATGTCTGCTGACAGGCAACCAGCAGCTCCTTTTCCCCGCCGTGATTTTGATACAGGCAGACGCCGTCCGTGTAAAAATACGGATGTTGCTCCGAGACAGAAAATACGATCACGCTAAGCTCCCACGGCGCGCCGATCCGCCGCACCGTAGAGGGAAGCGCCACCTCACCCAGCGGCGTTAGATACAGCGCATCCTCCCCGATCTCCTCCAAACCGTCATGGAGAATGAGACGCGAAAGGCTCATGCACAGCTTAAAAGCTCCCTCTCCGATGCGCCGCACCGTAGAGGGAACCTCAATTTCAGACAAAAATGCGCCGTTTTCCGTGAACGCCTCGGCCCCGATCTCCGTCACCGGCAGCCCGTCAATGTGAGAAGGAATCGTGATCACGGATTCCTCCTGCGGATTCTCCGGCGCGTATTCCTCAATCACAACGCCTTCATCTGTCACTTTATAATGATAATTTTTCCACCGCATCCTCGATCTCCTGCTGCCGTTCATAGATCTGAAACTTCTTATTATATTTCTCGTACTCCTTACATCCGCAGCGGCTGATGAAGGCCGTGCTGTCGCGGTTCACGGTCAGATCAGTCACAAGCACCAGCATCTCATTGCCCGCCCCGAACATTTTCTCCACGAACCGGAAAAGGTTCGACAGTTGTCCGCTGATCTCCTCCCGGTCGGACCGCATTCCGGAAACCTCCCCCTCGAAGTGCTCCCGAATCACGGCAAAGGCATCCTGCGGGCGGAAAGCGTCCGCCATATGGATGGCTCTGGCATCCTGCCGCAGCGTCTCGATCACCATCTGGTATTCCCGCTTCTCTGTTGCGGAAATGGAGTCCGTCGCGTCCTCCCGCTCCAGCATTGCCTGAAGGGATTCCCAGTTCGCACGGAGGATGTCAAGCACCGTGCTCTGATCCCACTGTTCCAGATCGCCCAGCGTCTTTTTCAAATCCTGCAGGGTCCGGTGGAGCTTCCGCAGGGCATCCTCCCGCTCCACATTCTCCCGGATCTCCGTCTGGATGGCGCCGAGCAGCAGGCTAATCAGGGAGAGGCGCTCGTCAAAGCCCGCCTTTTTCGCGCGATCACGGATGTCCGCGTCCGCCTGCCCGGCCAGAATCTGCTGCACCCGGTAGTCCTGCTTATATTTCCGATACAGGTCATAGTAGGCGGCAAACTCCCGGCAGATCCGCTTGTTCCGCAGGTACTGCGCGATCAGCGTCTCGTCCACCGGATAATCATTTTCTTCATATAAAGAGATGATCTCCGAGAGATCCTCCCACCCGCGGGCGGTCACATAGGACTTCCCGTCCACTGTATTTTCAATCACATAAAAATCGTTCTTTTTGATGTCCAGATAAGTCAGAACCGCACCGTGCAGCCCTTTATTCACCGCATAGCTGCGCCACGCGCCGTAGTCTGCCTCCACCTCAATCACCTTCAGGCGGTCCAGCGTCACGACATCAAACTCACGGACCGACCGATTGTACTGGGGCGGGTTGCCCGCCGTGGCGATGACCCACCCGTCCGGCACACGGTGCTTTCCGAAGGTCTTAAACTGCAGGAACTGCAGCATGGAGGGCGCCAGTGTCTCGGACACACAGTTGATCTCATCCAGAAAAAGGATGCCCTCCTTTTTGCCGGACTTTTCCATCATCTCATAGACCGAAGCGATGATCTCACTCATCGTGTACTCCGAGACATCGAACTCGTTCCCGTCGTAATTCTTGTGGCTGATAAAGGGAAGCCCGAGGGCACTCTGCCGCGTATGGTGCGTCATGGAATACGACACCAGCGCCAGCCCCATCTCCTGCGCCACCTGCTCCATGACCGCCGTCTTGCCGATGCCCGGCGCGCCGAGCAGGAAAACCGGCCGCTGCCGCTGCAGGGGAATGCGGTAGTTCCCGTAAGAATCCTTCGCCAGATAAATCGTCACCGTTTTTTCAATCTGTTGTTTCGCTTCCTGTATATTCATAACTCCTCCTCACGCAGTACAAGCCGTATCGCCCACGGCGGCACATCCGGAATCTCAAAGCCCTCCTCGAGAAACACAAACGCCGTCTCATAATCCGGCGCGCGCTCCGGAAATGTCCCTTTTCCGTCGGTAAAATAAATCAGTCCCCGCAGGTTGTGGAACTCATGCCGCGCGATCAGGTCGTCCACATAAGCGAAGACCGGCCGGAAATCCGTCCCGCCGAAGCCGGAGAGCTGTACATCCTCCATGTAGGTGTCAAACTCCTCGTCCGTCGTCACCTTCACATCCTGCTGTATCTTAGAATCACACTGAATGATGTGAATATTCACCCGCTTGAAATAGCTCTCTGTGTTCTTCAGAATGTCATAGGTCTTTCGCAGAAACTTCTCCACCGTCGACCCCTGACAGGAGCCGGATGTGTCCAGCGCAATGACAAACTCGCGGATCCGCCGGTTCTCCCGATACTCCAGCGGTTCCACAAGAGGCATGTTCTCGTAGAGCTGCAGGCCGTAAGTGTAGTAGATGTAGTCAAACTCGTCGTCGTTGATGTGCATCTCCTCGCCGAGAACGGCGAACTTTTTCAGGAAAGCCCCATAGTCGTGCTTTTCGCGCAGCGTCTCCTTCAGATTCTGCAAAAGACTGCCGGCGCCGAAGCCCTGCTCCTTCGAAAAGGTCTCAAGATCCGTTTTGGCATGCTGGCTGACATCCGCCCATTCATCCCGGGTCTGTCCCACAAGCGCCTCGTCAATGTCCTCCGCCTGGTCGCCCTCCTCGCCGGTATCCGCCTCATGGCAGCCGATCATGGCCGTCCGGGTGTCCGTCGTGTAGGTGTCCCCCGTCCGCTCCCCGGCATCCGTCTCCCGCTTCGGAATCCAGTACAGATGGTCATCCCGCTCAAACATCCCGGCCGATTCCTCAAATATCCCGATCGCCTCCGGATTGTCCAGCAGAAAACGATAAATTTTCTCCGCCGTCAGAACCGGCACATAGGACTCCAGTTTTTTTACCGTCCTCCGGAGCGTATCGTCGTCCGCCAGCCGCACATCCGCCAGCCCGAGATCCAGAATCGTTTTCTCCACCGCGATATCGCAGGCCAGATCCCAGCACGCCCGGTCCAGCTTCTCATACTGAAACGGATGGCTGAAGACACAGTGCAGGATCATGTGCAGAAACGCCCGCGTACAGAGATTCGGCTCCTCCCGAAAGGAGCAGAGCACATAGTCGGTATTAAAAAAAATCTCCCGCCCGTTCACGCCGTAGGAAAAAACCGTGTCCGTCGGGATCATCGGCATCCGAAACAGCGCGCGATCCAGAAAGCGCAGCGAAACCATGATCTGATCTCTGGCAAAAACCATGATCTTCTCCGCGAGCTCCCGACGCTCCCGCTCCTGCGCCTCCGTAATCTCGCGCCGATCTTCCGTCTGTATCGTCATATGTTAAAAACCCTCTTTAGCGGTTCCCCGCCTCCATAAAATACTCCTGCGCGTTCAGCGGCTCCTCCCCGCTTTTCACATGCGTGTATGTCCCGTCGGCCAACTGCATTCTGGCCTTGACATTGTCCGCCATCAGCACGCGGAAAATGCGGATCACGCGCCCTTTGATCTCCTCATCGAAGACCGGCGTCGCCACCTCCACGCGGCGAGTCGTATTCCGTGTCATGAAATCCGCGGAGGCGATATAGACCTCCGGATCCTCCTCGCCGAAAAGATAAATCCGCGAGTGCTC
>JAJQBV010000190.1:7869-9727 GCA_021203115.1 Clostridiales bacterium
CGTCTTCCCCGGCACTCCGGCGATGAGACAGCAGGCTCCGCGGACCACCAGCTCAATTCGCACCCCGGCGCAGGATGCCTCGATCAGCTTCTCGATGATCACCTTATCCGTCAGCGAATTCATCTTCGCGCCCACATAGGCGGACTGCCCGTTTCGCGCACGCGCGATCTGGATGTCGATCTTGTCCAGAATTTTGCTGCGCAGGCACTTCGGCGCCACCATGAAGTATTTCGTCTCCTCTATAACCTCGCCCAAATACATCCGGGTGAACACCTCATTCGCCTCCTCACCGATGCCCTGATGTGCCGTCATCAGGGAAAAATCCGTGTACAGATGGGAGGTTTTCTCATTATAATTTCCGGTGCCGATCTGGGTAATATAGGAGATGCGGTCACCCTTTTTCCGGGTGATCAGGCACAGCTTGGAGTGAACCTTCAGCTGGTCAAGCCCGTAGAGAACCGAGCAGCCGGCATCCTCCAGCCGCCGGGACCATTCGATATTATTCTCCTCGTCAAACCGCGCGCGAAGCTCCACCAGGACGTCCACCTGCTTCCCGTTCTCCGCCGCGCGGATCAGCGCCTCCACAACCTTGCTGTCGTTGGCCACACGGTACAGCGTCATCTTCACGGAAACCACCTCCGGATCCGTCGCCGCCTCCATCAGCAGCTTCAAAAACGGGTCGATGCTCTCATACGGGAAAAACAGGAACCGGTCCTTCTCCCCGATCATCTCCGTCATCGTGCGCCGTCTGTCGTATTCCTCCGGGAGCTGCGGCGTATACTTCGGATAAAACAGCTCCTTCTCGCCGCGGAGCACATCGCGAAGCTGCGAGAAAAAGGACACATCCAGCGGGGAAGTCGAGCGGAAAACATAATTCTTTTTCAATTTCAGATATTTGCAGAGAAGAGCGATGACAGAATCGTCCATCTCGCGGGAATACTCCAGCTTGATCGGACAAAGTCTCCGCCGTTTGCTGACAAGCTGCTCCATCACCTGACGGAAATCCATGTCGTCATCGTACATTTCCTCGTCCGGATCGATATCAGCGTTCCGCAGGACACGGATCAGCGATTTGCTTTTGACCTCAAAATGCGTAAAAATCTGTGCTACATAGTGGAGAATCAGCTCCTCCATCAGCATATACCGGTTCGGATGCTGGGGCATACGGGCCAGACGCGGCAGCACGTCGATACTGCACGGAATAATCCCCAGCTTCTCTCCCTTTCCGGTTTTGTCATTTTTAGCGCCCTTTGTGTTCTTCCCGCTTTTCACATTTTTCTTCGCGCCGAGAATCACGACCGCGTAGATTGCTTTGTTGCGCAGAAACGGGAACGGCTGCTTTCGCCCGACCACTTGCGGCGCCAGAAGCGGACGCACCTCATGTTCAAAGTAGGCGTCCAGAAACTCCGTATCCTGCGCGTCCATCTCCCCGTAGCGGACAATGTCGATCCCCCGCTCCTCCAATCCTCTGTCCAGATCGGCGTAAACGGCGTCCTTCCGCTGCGTCAGAAGCCGCACCTGATCGAAAACAGCGTAAAGCTGCTCCTGACAGGTCATATTGGTCTTGTTGTCCCGGATCTCCCCGGACACAAGCATCTGATCGTAGAGCGAGCCGACGCGGACGCCGAAAAACTCATCCAGATTACTCTGAAAAATGGAGGCAAACGAGAGCCGCTCGCAAAACGGATTTGCCGCGTCCTCCGCTTCCTCCAGTACTCTGGCATTAAATTTCAGCCACGACAGTTCCCGGTTGTCAAAACACTGATATTCCATTTCTCTCTCCCACTGTGCGATATGCGTGATCAAATCACAGCTTCTCAATCGTTTTCCGGATCTTTAAAAACTTCTTGTCAATATT
>JAJQBV010000237.1 GCA_021203115.1 Clostridiales bacterium
CAGGACGCCACCCATGTCTGCTGGTTCATCAAGATCGCACCTTCCACACCCACATTGTACGGACTCTCCTGAATAAACTTCTGCCACCATGCCTTTTTAACGTTATTTTTAAGCTCCACGCCCAGATTTCCGTAATCCCATGTGTTGGCCAGGCCGCCGTAGATCTCGGAGCCCGGATATACAAACCCGCGCGATTTGGCGAGGGCTACAATCTTTTCCATTGTCTTTTCCATAAATATGTATCTCCTTTTCGATATGTGAAAATCTGCCAGACGCAGAGATCACTCATACAACACATAGATCAGAACATCGGAGTCGCTTTCGGCCGTGGTCGTCACCGTATTTTTCCCACCGATCGACGCCGTATCCGCGGAGACATACCGAACTGTTCCGGGAACAATGACATCAACTGCGGCGCCCACGATCAGAACCTTCAGATCATCCTGCTCCAAAACTTCACTGCCGCTGAGGTAGGAAGCCTCCGAGACGGCGCCCTCTATGACGGAGGATTCGTCCGCTTCCTCTGTCTTCTCGTCCGCGGAGACAAAATTCACATCAAAATCATATCCCGCTGCCTGAGCCTGGACAACGCTCCCCGAAAAACAGGCTGTTCCGGTAAAATCCGCATAGGTGTCCGTACTGTCGTACTCGATCGTGACCCATGCGGTCTGCTCCTCCACCTCGTTTTTCTTCACCTCAACCGTCGCATCGCTATCCTCAAGATAGGACGCCACCTGTGCATCCACAAACTCCGTCAATTCATCCGCGTCATAGTAAGATTATGAAAAATCCTCTACTGTGTATTCAATGACCGTTCCGTCCTTTTTCAGCTCCACCGTGTTCTCTGTCACTGATGTGCTCCCGCAGGATGCCAGAAGGCCAAGTGAAATCGCTGCTGCACACAAAACTGCTATTTTCTTTTTCATAATACTCCTCCAAGTACTCTAATCTTTCACATTCAAATCTTAGTTTACACACAAACAGGAACTTTGACAACCGTTTTCTGTTCAAAGTTCCTCTAAAAATGATGTGGAACGCAATTCCCTGTCCACATACAGACTCATATATCGCTCAATGACCGCGCTGATTGTTTCGTACACCGGTTCTGTCACCCGGAAGGTGTAGAGCTTCTCTATGGAAGACGCGGTTATATATTGGAGCGTATAGAGCGAAGCGTCGTCCAGCTTCTGTCCGTCCGACCCTGCCCCGCATGCCGCGCAGAGAACTCCTCTCTTCGCGACGGAGAAAAAGGAAATCCTCTCCTTCGCCCCGCAGGACACACAGGAAAAAAGGCGCGGGCCGACACCGCCGAGCACCAGTGTCTTTAACTCGTAAATGCGCCGCACCAGCCGCGGATCCAGACTTTTGGCTCCAAGCGCGCGGAGCGTCTGGTAGAGCAGCTTTAGCTGATCCGCGGCGTCATCAGAAGGCTGGGTAAAATAGTCCGCCACCTCCAGAAAATAGCAGCCGTAGTACGTTTTTTCAAGGTCTGTCGTGAGCTCGCGGAAATAATTCCGGATCTCCGCCCGGACGACCGTGTACGCGTCGCGCCCCTCGTAAGCCTCAAATTTGCCGAAGCAGAACAGATCCGTCGCCGCCTGCATCGCGTTCTTCGGGCGTCTGGCCCCGCGCGCAAAGGCCGTCACCTTCCCCCGCTCCCTTGTCAGTATCGTGATTCTCTTATCGTACTCACCCGCGGGGGCGGCCTTCAGTATCATACCTGTCAGTGTACAAGTCTGCCCCATCCTGTCTCCCACATCTCTTCGTATCTTCATCTCCGTATCCGCCGAAGCGGCCGGCATTGCTCTGACAATAATTCAGGTAATCCGACACTCTCCCGCTTTTTTCAAAACAGAGCCACTCTTTTTCCTTCATCGCACATCCCCCTTTTGCTGAAGTTAGGGTATGCAATTAAAATCTCTCTATACGTTTTTCGGGTCATATCCAAAATTTTTCATCTGGACATCGCTGTCGCGCCAGCCCTTTTTGACCTTAACCCAGAGATGAAGGCTGACTTTGCAGTCCAACATGCGCTCGATATCCCTCCGAGCGCTGCTGCCGATCTTTTTGAGCATGGCGCCGCCCTTCCCGATGATGATCCCCTTGTGGGAATCCTTCTCGCAAATAATGGTGGCCTCGATGTCTGTGATTCTTCCGTCCTCTCTCGGCCGCATGGTCTCGATGGTCACCGCGATGCCGTGCGGAATCTCCTCGTCCAGAGAGCGCAGCGCCTTTTCCCGGATAATCTCCGCCGCAATCTGCCGCTCCGGCTGGTCCGTCACCGTATCCTCATCGTAAAACATCGGGCCATAGGGCAGATACTGAAAAATCGCATCGATAATCTCATCCGTATTCGTACCTTTTAACGCAGAGGCCGGAATGATCTCCGCAAAATCATACAGCTTCCGGTAGACGTCGATGAAGGCCAGAACCTCGACGCGCTTTACCGTGTCTGTTTTGTTGATCACGAGAATCACCGGCGCCTGCACCTTTGCAAGCTGCTGCGCGATGTGCCGCTCCCCCGCGCCGATAAACGTGGTGGGCTCCACAAGCCAGAGGATGACATCCACATCCTGCAGCGTCGATTCCGCCACATTAACCATATACTCGCCCAGTTTGTTTTTTGCCTTGTGGATGCCGGGCGTGTCCAGAAAAACCACCTGCCCCCTGTCCCTGTCCGTGTACACCGTCTGGATGCGGTTGCGCGTCGTCTGCGGCCGCTTGGACGTGATCGCAATCTTCTGTCCGATGATCCGGTTCATCAGGGTAGACTTCCCGACATTCGGCCGTCCGATCAGTGTGACAAAGCCCGACTTTTTTTCTTCACTCATAAAACCTCCAGATTGTCAAAAAGCTCTGACTCTTCTTTTAACTTTTCCTCATTTCCGATCACACAGACCGAGGGATCCGCCAAGGCGGCGTCGAACAAATCTGCGAGGGCGCGGATGCTCTCCTGATCAGCGGCGAGCACCTCATCGCGCTCCTGCTGCAGCATCTCATATGTGACCCCCGTGAGATATGCGGTCAGAGACCGCCTCCCCTGCGACACCGGCGTCAATGGCGCGTCCATCTCGCTGAAGGTCCCGATCACATAGCGGGTCATGTCGCGGTCGTCCGCAGCAAAATTCCGGAGATAATCCGCAGCATCACGGTATACCTCCAGCGTCCTGCCCAGATTCGGATCCCGGTAGGAGTAAAACACGATCTCTCCTGTCCGCCATGACTGGATCCCGCAGCCGTAAGCGCCGCCGCGCACCCGGACATTCTGCCAGAGATATTCGTAATTCATCAGGGTCTTGCAGACGCGCAGGCTTCCCCGATACGGCATCCCGGTCTCTGCATAGCTTCCCGCAAGCGCCACATATTGAATCTGGGAGGCATCCATAAAGCCCTCGTTGGCCCGTTCTGGCAGGGCGATCGTCTGCTCCGTTCCCGGCTCCTCCTCCGACAACCCGCCGCGAATCAGCGCCGCGTTGGCTTTCACCTGCTCCAGACCGTCTCTCCGGCAGGTGCAGCTTACCAGCAGTCCATCCGTCCGGAGGATCCGGGACATGAGGCCGAGAAGCGTTGCCTTCAGCCCTTCCTTTTGGTTCTCATAATCGGCGGTCAAATGCTCCAGCACACGGTATTGTCCGATTCCGCTCAGCAAATCGTTGTATTTTTCCCTCCGCGCAAAGGACGACATGACACGGCGCATGGCGGCCACGGATCCGCCCTCCCGCAGGTCGCTCTGCAGTCTGGACTTTGCCATCGCCAGTAGCTCCTGCATGCGCTTCTCATCCTCAAAGAGTGTTCCAGACAGGATACTCTTTGCCAGCTCCATCGCCTTCGTCAGATTTGCCCCGAGTGTCCGGATGCGCATCTCGAATTTTGCCTCGTAATCCCGCTCGCCGGTTCCGGAGGTAACCATAACGTCCGCCGAGATGCCGCCGGTGTACAGGTTGATCTCGTTGGCCAGATCTACAAACGGATAGTCCTCTGTGTCCAGTTTTCCCAAAAACAGTTGAAGGATGGACAGGTAAGGCACCTCCTCCTCCGGGATATGGCGGACATCAAAGAGGTAATCCAGATAAATGATGCCGTTGGTATCGTAATCATGCCAGAGGATGGGAATGTCCCCCGCCGTCTCCGCCACATTGCTGTAGGGATCGGAGACCTTTTTCATATCATCCCGGGAAAGAAGAGGCAGCGTGTCCAGCTCCTCCTTTGTGGAGGGCGTCGCGTGGTATTCCTCCAGCTTCTGTGTCTCCGCGATCAGCCGGTCAATCTCCTCCCGGCTCAACGAATCCCGGTACGCATTCAGCTTCGTCCGAAGCGCCTGCTCCTTTTTCGCATTCAACCCCTTTTCCGGTTTCACGCAGAGCGCTGCCGCATGGGAATTCTCCAGAAAACAGGTCTGTATCAGTTCCTCAAAATATCCGGTCTCAATCCGGCTTCTGAGCTCCTCGTAAACGCGCAGCTCGTCCATGTGAAGGAAAGGCTGGTTCTCATCGTAGAGCCAACTGTCCATCATCTGCAGGCCAAACATCAGCCCCTTCGGGATGCGGCCGAAATCCGCCTCGCGGAACTTAAACTCCGCTCCATTTACGGCCGCCAGAAGCGTCGTCCGGTTCACGCCGTTTTTCACCTGATCGGACAGGGTCTCAAAGACGATCCGGACAAAATCCTCCTCCTGCTGCGGATTCGCATTCTTTGCAATGACGGAAAACATCGGCTGCTGTATGCCGCTATCGTATCCGCCGTAGATGTCATCCCCGATCCCCGCGTCGAGGAGCGCCTGTTTGACCGGCGCGCCCTGACTGGTCAGCAGCGCATAGCCCAGAATGTCAAAAGCGATATACTGGATCGGATCCAGCGCCGTTCCGACAGACCAGCTATAGCTCAAATAGGTGTGATCCGCCTCGCTCTCGCCCTGAGAAATGGAGTAGGTCATCTCCTTTCGCACCGGATCCGAAAACGCAGGCTGCCGCCGAATCGCGGAATCCAGCTCCAACCGGTCATACTTGGAGAGATACTCCCGATCAAGCCACTCCAGCTTTTCCGCCGCGTCCATATCGCCGTATAAATAAATGTATGAATTGGACGGATGATAATAGGTGGAATGGAAATTCAAAAACTGCTCGTAAGTTAGCTCCGGAATCACATCCGGATCGCCGCCGGACTCCGTTCCGTAAGGAGTGTCCGGATACAGCAGATTCATAATCCCGCGCTCTACAACGGAATCGCCGCTGGAGAAAGCGCCCTTCATCTCATTGTACACCACGCCGTTGATCGTCAGATCATCCTCCGGCGCAGTCATCTCATAGTGCCAGCCCTCCTGACGGAAAATATTCGGCTCGCGGTAGATGTTCGGATGAAGCACCGCGTCCATGTAGACATCCATAAGATTCTGAAAATCCCTGTCATTGCAGCTTGCAACCGGATAAACCGTCTTATCCGGATAAGTCATCGCATTCAAAAATGTGTTCAGGGAACCCTTTGCCAGCTCGACAAACGGATCCTTTAGCGGAAACTTCTCGCTTCCGCAGAGAACGGAGTGCTCGATAATGTGGGGGACGCCGGTGCTGTCCGCCGGCGGCGTGCGGAATCCGATGTAAAACACCTTATTCGGATCCTCATTGGCGACCACAACAACCTTCGCTCCGGTCTTTTTGTGCACCAGATAATAGCCCTCGGAGTGAATGTCCGCAAGGTCCCTGTGCTGCCTGATCTCATATGCATCTGTTCTGTCCAAATTCTGTTTCAAAATAAATTCCTCCGGTTTATTTGTTGGGAAAGGGCTGTCCTTTCGGACAGCCCTTCAGATCTCTATCATTCATCTGTCTATGTAACAACCACGCAATATGTAAGGAACTAAATCCTTCTTACATTCGCAGCCTGCACACCTTTGTCACCTTCGATGACATCGAACTCAACCTCTTCGTTCTCTTTGAGCTCTTTGTAGCCATCCATGGCGATCGCGGAAAAATGAACAAATATGTCATTACCTTCGGCATCTGAGATAAAACCATAACCCTTTTTGGCACTGAACCATTTGACCGTACCCTGCATAGCAAACTCCCTTCTCTAAACTGGGATATCAAAAGATATCCCTTTTTTAACCTCTATAAAGTAGCACACAAGCGTCCGTTTGTCAACTCATCCGGCCATTTCTCCGCCGATTTTCATCTAAATATTTTCACTCAGGCTTTGATTTCGACGCCTTTTCGTAGGAAACCGTAACCTGCGGGAACGGAATCTCAATCTGATTCTCATCCAGCGCGTACTTGACATTCTCTGTCAGCCGCCACTTTACCTCCCAATAATCATCGGTCTTCACCCAGACCATCAGACCGATCACGACGGAGCTCTCCGCCAGTTCATCCACGAAAACCTTTACCGGCTCATCCCCCAGAAGCTTCGGCTCCTCCTGTGCAACACGGGAGATCACTTCCTTCGCCCTCCGGATGTCTGCATGGTAGGAAATCCCCACCTTGATATCGACACGGCGGCGATCCTGCTGCGTCATGTTCGTCAGGCTGGAACCGGTCAGATTCGCGTTCGGGACGACAATCACCTTGTTGTCCAATGTCACCAGCTTTGTGTAAAAAAGCTGGATTTCCATCACTTTCCCCTCGTTGCCGCTGGTATCCTCCTTGATATAGTCTCCGACCTTAAACGGATGAACCATCAGGATCAGCACACCGCCGGCAAAGTTGGACAGCGTTCCCTGCAGGGCAAGGCCGATGGAGAGACCCGCCGAGCCGATGATAGCGATGACCGAGCTGGCTGTAATACCGAACTTCCCCAGCACGATCAGAATCAGCACACAATACAGCACTACTCGGATCATGGTCTCCAAGTGCTGTTTCATGCCGGTCTCCAGAGAGGTCTTGTCCAGCGAACGACAAATCGCCTTCATGACAAACCGGATGATCCTCCTGCCGATCAGGAGAACAATCACGGCAATAATCACCTTCATGCAGAAATCCAGAACCGTCGGCAGTGAATCCTGAAAATACTGTACCAGCGTATTCCAACTGACAAAATTCACATTGTTCGACACAGTCTCCGTGATTGTCTCCGCGACGTCCTGCGTCTGGGTGGAAAGTGTGTAAATCACAGATAAGCTCATGGTGATCACCTCATACCCTCTGAGAAATCATGGTAATGATTCAGCGCAAAGAATGTATAAACAGGCCGCTGCGCAGTTTCGGCTCAAACCATGTAGACTTCGGGGGCATGAGAAGCCCGGCATCCGCCACCGCAAACAGTTCCTGAATCGATGTCGGATACATGGCAAACGCAGCCTTCGCATCCGCATGGCAGCGGCGCTCCAGCTCATCCATTCCCCGGATCCCGCCGACAAAATCAATTCTGGCGTCAACCTTCGGGTCCTCAATCCCCAGCACCGGCGTCAGCAGCAGATCCTGCAAAAGCGAGACATCCAGTCCCTTCACGGGATCGTCCGGAATATCCTCCGGCCGGATGGTGCACAGATACCATTTCTCGTCCAGATACATAGTAAAAGTCCCCTTTCGGTCCGGTTTTCTCTCCGTGCCTTTCCGCAAAGAGACATCAAAAATCTTTTTCATGGCATCGAGGAAGTCTTCCGAAGACAGGCCGTTCAAATCCCGCACCACGCGGTTATAATCCATGATGCGAAGTTCCTCATCCGGGAAGAGCACCGAGAGGAAGTAGTTAAACTCCTCTGTGCCGACATAATCCGGATGCTGCCCGCGGCGCTTCACGCCCACCTTGACAGCGGAAGCCGCACGGTGATGTCCGTCCGCGATATAAATCTGTCCGATTCCGGCAAACGCCTCCTCGATCGCCTGAACATCCGCATCCCCGTCGATAATCCACACCCGATGGCCAATTCCGTCCGGCGATGTAAAATCGTACTCTGGCACGGACTCCTTCACACGGTTTACCACCGCATTCACCGCATCATTAGAACGGTACGCCAGAAAAATCGGGCCGGTCTGCGCATCGCAGATATCCACATGGCGGATGCGGTCCTGCTCTTTTTCCTCGCGGGTATTCTCGTGTTTTTTGATCACCCCGTTCAGGTAATCATCGATGGCGGCACAGGCCGCAATCCCGGTCTGCGTCCTCCCGTCCATGGTCAGCTCGTAGATATAATAACAGGGCTTCTCCTCTGTGATAAAATCCCCTGCTTTAACCATATCCCAGAGGATATCATGCGCCTTTTGGTACACCTCCGGCGCATACATATCCATCGAATCCTCAAACTGCGTCTCCGCGCGGTCTATCCGAAGGAAGGACTCCGGCTCGCGCAGAACCTCCGCCTTCGCCTCCTCGCGGTTGTACACATCATAGGGGAGCGCCGCAATGCGCGGCGCCTTCTCCCGGCACGGCCGGATCGCCGCAAACGGTTTGATATCTGCCATATCCGACTCCTTTATTTGATGACGCGAGCCCGCAGCACACCCTCAATGTTCTTCAGCTTTTCCACGATCTCCGGCGTCACCGGGGTATCCAGATCCAGCAGGGAGTAGGCATACTCTCCGCGGCTCTTGTTCGTCATATCCGAGATGTTGATGCCCGCATCCCCGCACACCGCGGTATACTGGCTGATCGTGTTCTTGACATTTTTGTGGATCACCGCGATCCGACCTGCGCTGGTGCACACGCCCATGCTGCAGTCCGGATAGTTGACGGAATGCGCAATATTGCCGTTCTGAATGTAATCAATGATCTCATTCACCGCCATGATCGCACAGTTGTCCTCGGACTCCTCCGTGGATGCCCCGAGATGCGGAATCACAAGACACCCCTTGGCTCCCGCTGTCGTCGGGTTCGGGAAATCGACCACATATTTGCGGATCTTCCCGGCCGCCAGAGCTTCCACCATCGCTTCCTCGTCCACCAGCGTGTCACGGGCGAAATTCAGCACCACCGCGTTCTCCTTCATGGAAGCAATCGCCTCTCTGCTGATCATCCCTCTGGTGGAATCCATCAGCGGGACATGGATGGTGATGAAATCACAATTCTTATAAATATCCTCCGCAGAATACACATGCTGTACGCTGTTGGAGACATTCCATGCGGAATTCAGGGAGAGGTACGGATCGTAGCCCAGAACCTTCATTCCGAGGGCAACCGCCGCATTGGCAATCCGCACGCCGATCGCGCCGAGGCCGATCACGCCCAGCGTTTTCCCCATGATCTCGGTTCCGGCAAAAGCCTTTTTCGCCTTCTCTGCCGCCTTCGCAATTCCGGTATCGTCCTTATTCTCAATCACCCAGTCCATACCGCCCTTGATGTCACGGCAGGCCAGAAGCATACCGGCAATCACAAGCTCCTTCACGCCGTTGGCGTTGGCGCCGGGCGTGTTAAAGACGACAATGCCCTGCTGCGCACATTTATCCAGCGGAATATTGTTGACTCCGGCTCCTGCGCGGGCAACCGCCAGAAGGGAATCCGGAAGCTCAAGGTCATGCATGGCCGCGCTGCGGACCAGCGCCACCTCCGCCTCATTCAAATCATCTGTCTTCTCATAATTATCCGGCAGCAGCTCCAGTCCGCATGCCGCAATCGGATTTAAGCAGGTATATTTTACCATTTCAAGCACCCTCTTTTCTGTCATTTATAGTTTAGTTACTATTCACGGCCCTCCACCCTAGTGTTAGAATATATTTAGTACAAAACAAAATGAGATATCCC
>JAJQBV010000075.1:0-7695 GCA_021203115.1 Clostridiales bacterium
AAATTTCAGCGATATGCACAAAAAACTGAAAACTGGCTAGGGTGTGAACTGTAACAAATTTTCACAGTTTGTCCACAGCTTTTCGCGGCTTTTCAATAGTCTTTCAACAGCTTTTCCACACTGGACAGCTTAACACAGTTGATAAATACCGTGCAGGCCAGATCCAACTCTTCCAGTGGAGGAAGTGTCGGCGCAATGCGGATCACCGAATCCTTCGGATCCTTTTTATAGGGGAACGGGGCTCCTGCTCCGGTCATCACCACACCGGCCTCCTTCGTCTTCGCGACAATATCCTTCGCACATCCCTAGTTCGTAAAATATGTAATGAAATATCCGCCGTGCGGATTGGTCCATGAGCCGACGCCCAGCCCGGCCAGCTCTGCCTCAAAGCGGCGGGTCAGCAGCTTAAACTTCGGACGGATCAGCGCGGCATGCTTTGCCATGTGCTGTGCGATCCCTTCCTGATCCTTCAGGAACTTTACATGGCGAAGCTGATTGATCTTGTCAAAACCGATGGTCTGCACCGTCAGCTGTTTCAGAATATCCGCCTTGTTGCGCGGGCTGGTTGCAAGCCCCGAGATGCCGGAACCGGAGAATGTCACCTTGGAGGTGGAGCAGAACTCATAGACCATATCCGGGTTCCCCGCCTTCTCACATTCGGACAGGATATCCGGAATCTCATCCTTCTGACCCTCGTACAGATGATGGACGCAGTAGGCATTGTCCCAGTAAATGCGGAAATCCGGAGCCGCCGGCTTCAGGTTCGCAAAACGGCGGACGGTCTCATCCGAGTAGGAGGTGCCCATGGGATTCGAATACTTCGGCACACACCAGATACCCTTAATGCTCTCGTCGGAGCGAACCAGCTCCTCCACCATATCCATATCCGGGCCGTCCTCATACAGCGGCACATTGATCATCTCGATGCCGAAAAACTCCGTGATCGTGAAATGACGGTCGTATCCGGGCACCGGGCAGAGAAATTTCACCTTGTCCAGTCTGCACCACGGCGTGTAGTCAAGGACACCGTGGATCATGGAACGGTTGATCGTGTCATA
This sequence comes from Clostridiales bacterium, assembly GCA_021203115.1. Lineage (GTDB taxonomy): Bacteria > Bacillota > Clostridia > Lachnospirales > Lachnospiraceae > Eubacterium_I. The sequence continues at coordinate 1,059 of JAJQBV010000075.1, forward strand.
CATAATATTCAGGCTGGCGTTGCCGTAGACAATGACATTTTCCGGCTTCGTGCCGATCATTCCCGCGATCAGCTCCTTCGCCTCGTCGATACCGTCCAGGACACCGTAGTTTCGGATATCCGTGCCGAGACGGCTCTTAAGAACCGTATCGCTTCGCAGCACATCCATCATGGGCTGGGACAGATCCAGTTGTTCTTTGGACGGCTTGCCTCTGGACATATCCAGCTTCAGGCCGAGCGCGCAGATCTCACTGTACTGCTGCTTTAACGCATCGCGCTCCTGTAATAATTCTTCCTTTGTCATCTGATTGTATGGTTTCATCATTCTTCCTCCTTTTGACGACAATTATTTTATTTATCCCTGCCGATTTTTCGGAAATACGCGCGGATGTCCGCCTCGTACCCGTTTTTCGTCGGCTCATAAAAACGTATATCCTTATACGCGTCGGGCAGATACTGCTGTTCGACATAGTGGTTCGGGAAATCGTGCGCGTACTTGTAACCGATGCCCCGACCGAGCTTCTGCGCTCCCTTATAGTGGCTGTCACACAGATACGGCGGAACCGGCGCGGTCTTTGTGCTGCGGACGACCTCCAGAGCCCTGTCAACCGCCAGATAGGCCGCGTTGCTCTTGGGCGCGCAGGCCACATAGGTTGCGGCCTGTGCCAGAACAATCCTGGCCTCCGGCATGCCGAGGCGTTCCACGGCCTGCGCCGCACTGACGGCGACCGTCAGCGCCATGGGATCCGCGTTTCCCACATCCTCGGACGCGCAGATCATAATGCGCCGCGCGATAAAGGTGACCTCCTCCCCCGCATGAAGCATCTTTGCGAGGTAATACACCGCCGCGTCCGGATCGGATCCGCGCATGCTCTTGATAAAAGCAGAAATGTTGTCGTAATGGTTATCTCCGCCCTTGTCGTAGCGGACCTTTCGCTTCTGAATGCACTCCTGTGCTACCTCGAGGGTGATGTGGATCTGCCCGTCTGCACTTTTCTCCGTCGTGAGAATGCCGAGCTCCACGGCGTTTAATGCGCTCCTCGCATCTCCGTTGGCGACATCCGCCAGAAAATCCAGCGCTTCCCCGTCTATCACGGCATGGTAAGCGCCCATCCCCTTCTCCGTGTCGGTGACCGCCCGCAGAAGCAGTGTCCGGATATCCTCCTTTTCCAGGGGAAGCAGCTCAAAAATGATGGATCGCGAAAGCAGGGCGCCGTTCACCTCAAAATACGGATTCTCTGTCGTGGCTCCGATCAGCGTGACCGTCCCGTCCTCCACAAAGGGGAGCAGGTAATCCTGCTGGCTCTTATTGAAGCGGTGGATCTCATCGATAAAGAGGATCGTCCTCCTCTGATACATCCCCTGCAGCTCCTTCGCCCGGTTTACCACAGACTCCATATCCTTTTTCCCGGCGGCTGTGGCATTAATCTGCATAAACTCCGCGCTCGTCGTCTGCGCGATCACGCGGGCGAGCGTCGTCTTCCCCGTCCCCGGCGGGCCGTAAAAAATAACAGACTGCAGCTTGTCTGCCTTTATAGCTCGGTACAGAAGCCTGTCCTTCCCGATGATATGCCTCTGCCCCACCACCTCATCCAGTGTAGACGGGCGCAGACGCGAGGCCAGCGGCGCTTCTTTTTCCTTATTCTGCTCTCTCATGTAATCAAACAAGTCCATGCGTTATATCTTATCACAAAATAAAATGATTGGCTATAGCCTTTTAAATCTATGTACCGGCCTTGACAGTGCCGGAAAACCGGCAGTATAATTTCTTCTGTGGTAAAGGAGCGGGGATAAAAGTTATGAAAAAAATCATTACGCGCACAACGGTGTGTCTCTTTGCGGCTGCGGCACTCTGCCTGTCCGCCTGCGGGTCAGCCGGAGCAGACACAGACGAATCCTCTGTTTCGGAGGAACGATCCATCTCAGAAGATTCATCGACAACGGAAAATTCATCCGCAGCGGAGGGCCGGTTCGTTCTGAAAGAGCTGGAGCAGCAGGATGTGGCGGCGGTTCAAAACGAGATTGATGATCTCCATGCTCAGGCAGCTGAGGAAGCAGCTGCGGCGGAGGCGTCAGAGGCCGAAGCAGCAGAGGCAGAAAAGGAAGCAGAGGAAACCGCCTATCTGACCAGGATCGGGTTGGAGGGCGCCTCAGATGTCGATCTCTATAACCTCTCCGAGGACGAAATACGGAAACTGAACTTTCAGGAGATTTTTTCCGGCTGCATCGTGATGGGCGACTCTCTTACAGAGGGAATCTATGTCTACGAATACCTCAATTCCTCACAGGTAATCTATACAAACGGGATCAGCATCCCCTCCACGGACGACCACCTCGCACAGGCGCAGGCGCTGAATCCGCGCGTGGTTTTCCTCTCATACGGTTCCAACGATATTTCCCATATCCACTATGACTACGAAAAGTTTCGCGAGGAATTTGACGACTTCTTAAACCGGGCACAGGCGGCGCTTCCCGACGCCGAGCTCTATGTCAATCTGATTTTTCCGGCCAAAGCGCCCCTGACGGAACAGCAGCCCTGGTACACGGAGACCGCACAGTACAATGCGGTGATCATCGAGGTCTGCGGGGAACACGGCATCCCCTATATTGACAGCACGGGGCTTGTAAGCGATGAATACTATTCCACAGACGGCTACCACTTCTACGGCAGCTTTTATCCTCTGTGGCTGTACAACATGGCAAAGGAGGCGCACCTTTTATAATGGAAGAAAAAACGATTTCGGTCGCGCGAAAAAAGCATTCCCTTTTCAAAATCGATACGGCAAAGTATCTGCTGGTCGCAGCGATGATTTTATTCGTTCTCTTCATGTTTCTGCAGAACAGGGACAGCGGCAAATCATTTTCCGAGGTCGCGTCGGCTGTGGAAGCATCGATCAACGAGGAGTCTCTGCAGCAGGCAGATGACCAGACCCTGAAAAAATATTTCGGATTAAACGCCGCGGATTATGACGGCGTTCTTCTCTACGAGGCAACCTACAACATGTCAGCGGAAGAGCTGCTCCTGATCCGCGTCTCGGACGATTCTCAGCTCGCGGAAGTGGAAGACGCCATGAGCCAGCGGGTTGAAGACCGAAAAAACGACTTTGCCGGATACCTCCCGGAACAGGAAAAGCTTCTGGAGGACGCCGTCGTCCTGACGCACGGCAGCTATGTCCTTCTGGTTGTATCTGCGGACAGCGAAACCTACCAGCGGGAATTTCGCCGGGCACTGTAGGAGGGGAATCACATGTTATTCAGCAGTATCATATTTTTATTCTATTTCCTTCCGGTCACACTGTTGCTCTATTACCTGCTGCCGTCCAGATACCGGAACATCCTGCTGCTCGTCGCCAGCCTGATTTTTTATGCATGGGGAGAACCAGTTTACATTATCCTGATGCTCCTCTCGATCGCGTTTAACTATGTCGGCGGGCTGGATATCGCGCAGAAATCCGGCGACCGGCGTCTGGCGCGGCGAAGCCTTGCGCTCTCCCTTGCCGTCAACCTCGCGTTGCTGGGCGTGTTCAAATACTTTACATTTTTTACCGATACCCTGAGCAGAGTGCTGCCCTTTGACCTGCCCTCCGTCGAGCTGCCGCTTCCCATCGGCATCTCGTTTTACACCTTTCAGGCGATCTCCTACCTGATCGATGTCTACCGCGGCAACGCCGAGGTGCAGAAAAATCCCATCCACTTTGCCCTCTACATCTCCATGTTCCCGCAGCTGATCGCCGGCCCCATCGTCCGCTACTCGGAGATTGAAAACCAACTGCAGCAGCGGAAGCTGTCGCTGGAACAGTTCGGATGCGGCGCCCGCCTGTTTATCATCGGCCTGGCCAAAAAAGTCATTCTGGCGAACGGAATCGGCGCGCTCTTCAGTGAGATTTCCGCCGAGGTCACCGCCGGACAGGCTGCCGTTGGCACCGCGTGGCTGGGCGCAGCGGCGTACATGCTGCAGATTTATTTTGACTTCAGCGGATATTCGGACATGGCGATCGGTCTGGGGCACATGTTCGGGTTCCAGTTCCGGAAGAACTTTAACCATCCGTATATCGCCAGAAGCATCACCGATTTCTGGCGGCGCTGGCACATTTCGCTGAGCAGCTGGTTCCTCGAATACCTGTATATCCCGCTGGGCGGGAACCGGGTGAGCGTGCCGCGCCATATTTTCAACCTGCTCGTCGTGTGGTTCCTGACCGGTTTCTGGCACGGCGCGGCGTGGAACTTTATCTTCTGGGGATTGTACTACGGCATATTGCTGATTCTGGAAAAATACGTATGGGGAAGGTGGCTGGAAAAGCTTCCGGTTCTGCTCCAGCATCTGTATTCGCTCCTGATCATACTGATCGGATGGGTATTTTTCTTTTCCGACACCATGGCCGGGGCATGGCAGTATCTGGGCGTTATGTTCGGCGCGGGGGCGGCATCCGGAACATGGGCGACACTGCTGTACGACCTGAAGTCCAACTGGCTGCTTCTGCTGGCAAGCGTGATCTGTGCAACCGACATCCCGGTGCGGCTGCGGAACATGCATGGACATTCTGCCGGAAGAATCCCTCTGACGGTCATGTTGGAAATGGCCCTGTTTCTTCTGACCGTCTCCTGCCTTGTCACGGAGACCTACAACCCGTTCCTGTATTTCCGGTTCTGAGGAGAACATGACAATGAAATGGAAAAAAGAACGCAAAAAAACGAATATTCTTCTGGGCGCCGTCTTTATTCCGGTTCTGGCGTTGATCGTGGCGGCCAATTTTGCCTCGAAGGATAAAGAAATTTCAGAGACAGAAAACCGCACGCTTTCCCAGCGCCCGGCATTCACCCTGCAGGGCGTGGCGAACGGCACCTATATGGATCAGTTCGAATCCTATGCCTCCGACCAGTTCATCGGCCGGGATGCATGGCGAAAAGTCTACACTGTTTTTTGCCGGATCGGCGGAAGCCGCGAGGAGGAGGGCGTTTTCCTCGAAAAAAACAACCAGCTCATGGAGGACATCTCTGTGCCGGACGAGGAGACGCTCGACGCCACGATCACCGGTCTGAACCGCTATGCGGAGGACAACGAGGATGTCCGGGTGTCCATGCTTCTGGTTCCCGATGCCGCACAGATTCTGCAGGATGAGCTGCCACTCTTTGCCCGAACGGCAGACCAGTCGGTCCTGTTTGGGGAAGTCGAAAACGAATTGTCCGACCGGATCCAGTGGATTGACGGAATCAGCGTGATGGAAAACCACAGCGAAGAGAAGCTGTACTACAAGACGGACCACCACTGGACCACGCAGGGAGCCTATGACATGTTTCTGGATACCGCTTCCATGTTTGACATTGAGGACGCGGCATCCGTTTCCTACGATGTTTATACTGTGACGGACACATTCAACGGCACCCTCTCGGGCACCAGCGGATTTGACACGGACATCAGCGAAACCATTGAGGTCTACATCCCGCAGAAGGATTTCCCCTATGTGGTGACCTATGTGGAAGAGCAGACCAAATCCGCCTCCCTCTACAGCACGGAAGCCCTCGACACCAGGGATCAATATGCTGTATTTCTGAATGGGAATCACTCGCTGATCGAGATTGAGACGGCGGCGGAAAATGACCGGGTGCTCCTGCTCGTGAAGGATTCCTTCGCGAACAGCATGGTCTCCTTTTTCATCCCCTATTACCGGGAGATCGTCATCGTCGACCCCAGATATTACGCGGGCTATCTCGACGACCTGACGGAGACATACCATGTGACGGACACACTGTTCCTCTACAGTGGAAACACCTTTTTTACGGATACGAATCTGCAGGGGATTCTCGGCGGCGGAGAGCTGTAAATGCATTCCCGCTGTTTTCTCTCCTCTCAACGCTCCCACACGAGATCACGCTCGTCAATTTCTCTGATCACACGGCAGGGAACACCCATAGCCAGTGTTTTGTGGGGTATTTCGTTAGGCACGATCCTACCGGCTCCAATGACAGAATGTTCCCCGATTGTCACACCCGGAAGGATAACAGCATTACTGCCAATCCATACGTAATCCCGGATAACCACCTCTTTCGAATACATTTCTCCGTGCATCCGCATCTTATAATGAAGCGGATGAGCCGTTGCACATATCGTCACATTTGGCGCGATCAGAACATGGTTCCCGATATTTATTTTATAATCATCCACCAGCGTCAGATTGGAATTAATATAAGTACCCTCACCTATCGTTACTGTTTTCCCGAAAGTCAGCGTCATCGGCGGCTCAATCCACACGTTCTCACCGACAGAGCCAAACATTTCCCGAATCAAAACCATCTTTTTCTCTGTCTCGGACGGGTGAAGATGGTTAAATTCAAAAGCAAGCCCGCGAGCAATTTTCTGTGCCTCCATCGCCTCCGGCGTGTCTGTCCATAAAAGTCCTCTTTCTTTTCTCTCTTCCATCGTCATCGCAGATTCCTCCTATTCATTTTCATCACATAGTGTTATATTTCTCAGCCATTTCTTCTTTCTGTAATGCACAATCACAAATGGCAGTTTGAGCAGTTCATCCAAATTCATACCCAGATAGACGACGAGAGGCGGCACATGCAGGACAAAGCAGAGCGCACTTCCGATCAGCACACATCAGCTCCACATGCAAAAAACATCACCCAGCAGGCCG
>JAJQBV010000075.1:7705-9541 GCA_021203115.1 Clostridiales bacterium
ACATCCGCATGCCGCTTTGCATGTTCAAATAAGCTTTGCCCCAGTTCCTCCCCCAACAGAATCGTACCCGCCGAGGCAAGCGCAAAGCATACAACGGTTGCAAAGCTGTTTGCCATAGAAGCGACTGAGTTGGCCGCAACCAGATCCGCGCCCATCCGCCCCATGATCGCAGAAAGTGCCGCTGTGGTGCCTCCCCATACCAGTCCCTCCGCCGTGACGGGAAACGTAATGCGGGAAAACTCTCTGACCAGCCCACGCTGCGGAAGGACATCCATCCCTGGAAAACGAATTTTCTTCACGAGAACAGCATCCAGAATACAAAACAGAAGCTCCGCCGCGCGAGCAATCAGTGTACCGTACGCCACGCCGTAAATCCCCAGCCTCGGCAAACCAAGCCACCCGAAAATAAGCAGCGCGTTCAAAAACACATTCAGCAACAATGTGATACTGGAAAAAGCCGTGCTCCGCGAAACCTGCTGCACGGATTTCAGTATGCACAGATAAATCTGTGAAACTCCCATAACGAAATAAGAAAACCCTATAATACGCAGATAAATGACGCCGTACGCGATCAGATCTGTATCATTTGTGAATAATCGCATCAGCCATTCCGGTGCAAAGACTGCCGTCATACCAAAGATGGCAGATATAGCGACAGATACGATAACAGAAAGAAACGCGGCACGCCGAATGGAACCCCTGTCATGCTTTCCCCAGAATTGCGAGACAAGTGTGGTTGTCCCAATGGTAATTCCCGAGAAGAACAGATTCAGCAGAAACGTAACCTGTCCCGCAAGGGAAACAGCAGACATCGCATTCTGATCTACATAACTGAGCATGATAATATCCGCCGAGCTTACCGCCGTGGAAAGTAAATTCTGCAGGACGATCGGAATCGTGATCGCAACCAGTTTTTTCACAAATGAATCCTTTATCCACATAGCGCCCCCTTGTCAATTCTGATTTATATGATACAATTAACAGTATATTAACAGTTTTTTGGTATGTCTTGCCAGATAATGCCGGAACATATCAAAATATTATCCTTTTAACAGGAGAGTCAGTTATCCATGGAAGAGCTATTTGTACCGGTCGATGAAAATCTGAATGCGACTTTGAGCATCGGAACCTATGCCTTTCCCTTCCAGTTATTTCACGATGATCTGGATCACTATGCAAACCGCTGTGTAAACTGGCACCGCCAGCGAACCATTGAAATTTCGGTGCTTCTGGAAGGAACTGCCAGCGTACGGACTCTGAATCAGAAAATTTCCGTTCAGAAGGGAGAAGCTTTCATTATTTTCCCCGGCTCTCTTCATATGATTCGCCGCAGCCAGCCGGGGAAAGTAAGATATTTTACCCTGATTTTTGACCCTGTGCTCTTATATGGATACCGCGGAAGTTTTTTTTATGAAAAATATTACCGAACCTATGTAAAACAGGAGCGCTCTCTGTATCATCTGCCGCATAATCAGGATTGGGAACCGGAGGTTTTTCAGAATTTGTGGTGGATTTATGAGCATGAGCACGGGGATGAATTCGAGATATCTCAGCGGCTTCACTCTCTGTGGCACGTTCTCTGCCGGGAATGTTTTGTCTCCGATCATCAGAAAAACCCCGGTAAGGTTCGGGAAGAAGAGCGGCTGAGCAGGATGATCCTCTGGCTCCATGAACATTATCAGGAAAAGTTTTCCCTGTCCGACTTCGCCCGGGCTTTTCACATCAGCCGCGGAGAATGCTGCCGTTTTTTTCGAAAAACCATCAACTGCTCACCGCTGGAATATCTGCAAAATGTACGCCTGCAGAAAGCGATTGAATATCTGGAACAAACTGACC
>JAJQBV010000011.1 GCA_021203115.1 Clostridiales bacterium
ATATAGTAGATTTTGAATATTTTCAATGTCTACCATATGGGGAGCATATCATTTTCCTCACTTTCCGGTATTTTTTTGCCTTGAAATACCGTTGCGTTTTCTCCTGAAAAATCATGAGGTCACGAATGAAGTCACGAATCCTGATTTGAATCAGTTACCATAATTCTGATTATATCTTTTGTTGGGAAAAAGGGTCGGATGAAATTTGCAGAAAAATATAATTCATGATATTATTTCCCCAGGAGTATCTTAGGAAGTATCAAGTTGGTGGATATGAAAAAGTATCCTATGCAGGAGATCGGGTCAGATGCGTACAAGGCTGTTTGAAATAATAGAACAGGGAAAGGATGACGACAAAGCCAGTAAAGTATATGATTTCTTTATGATGGCAGTTATTGTTAGATATTATTAATGCGCAGGCAGCGCAAGGATATCGGCTTCATACGATATCAACCGCAACCATCGGTGGAAAGAGCCTGACCGCTACAGACAGGATACAAGCCACAATGGTATTTGAGAGGATAGAGTAGTTCTTCTATAAGAATGATGATCTTTTAAACTTCGGTATGGAAAATCAAGGGAGCAGATTGTGAATCGCTCCCTTATTCTTTCAAGATTTATTATATATTGTCTGGTTATGCCAGAAGTTTCTTTTTCTGTGCGTCAAATTCTTCCTGTGTCAATGCGCCGCAGTCCAGCAGTTGTTTTAATTTCATGATCTCATCGGCTACGCTTACCTGCGGCTGCGATGGCTGAACGGGTTGCTGGTAGGTCACATTTGTGGAATACTCCCGCATGGCTTTATTCGTAGCATCTACAAAATATTTTTCGGAGCCTTTCTGTACATGCTCAATTTTTATGCTGGCGGCTCCGTGGTGAATCTTGATTGTGGAGAATAACAGCCCGGTTGAAAAGGAGATGGAGTTTAACTGGTTTAACGGGATTTCCATCTGTTTCATACCGACTAGCAGGTTTTTGTTCATCAGGATGACACGTTTATTTGTTGATGCCATCAGCCATGTATGCCCGTCCATAATTCCGGAAGAGACCGCATTTACGGTTTCTTCGGGCAGCAAGATGGTCTCCAGATAGGCAATTTCTTTCTTTGTTCCAAATGTGTCAGCGCCCGGAAGAGATTTAATATAATCGACAAAACCTTCACCGGTTTCGGCAACCCGCTGTGCCTTCATGGAAGAATAGAGCTGGTCAATGTACTTTTTTGCAGCTTTTAGGTCTGCCCCTGTCTCCTGACGTACATATTTAATGGCTTCCACCTTTTTATCGCCAAAGGTGTCAAAAATGTACTGAGTGTCTAAATTTTCAAACCCCGTCATTGTAAAATCCCCCTTAAATATGTTTGGAAACATTATACAGCCAGCCGGGAACCCAGTCAAACGAAACGGGGGAATTTTCTCACTGTGGAGAGATGAAGGTATTTGTTATACCCAGCACCACCGTCTCGGTGTTGGTCTGCCTCCTAAGTTACCATGCCCAGACCAGCGGCTTTAAGCCGGAAAGGAGGGAATTTAATTCCGCATATGAGCGGAAAGTTCCGATCCTCCCCGAAATTTTTTGCGAACTGCACCGGCAGACGGTGCCTGCCAGCGAGAAAACTGTTGTTGTTGCCATCCCCCAACCTGTGGGCGGACAAAGTGTGTTGAACTGCAACGGAAAGCGTAAAACCAGAGATTGGTTAATAATTTTCTTCTTGCAAGCGCTTATTTCGCTCACGAATCAATGTACTCTTGCTGATTCCGGTTAATTTGGCTGGGAAAAGAAATTCTGTGCGCATATGGATAGAACATCCCCGGAAATAATGCTTGTGAATTATGAGTGATTATGGTATCGTAGTTTAAAAGAAATGTTAGGTGCTGGATTATAAGATTAACCTGATTGAACCGGCGACAATGCCGGATGAGGATTTGGATAAGTTTACAACAACTTTAAAAGAAGTGCTGACCTTCATCAAATATTCCAGAGACGCAGATAAACTGAAAGAGGTAGTAAATACAGATGATAAATTCCGTAATCTGGGAAGAATAGAAGTAGATGTATTGAATGCATGTACAAGGACAGAATTACCGATGAGTGAAAATGAGGAGGTGTTAGATGTGTGTGAGGCGATTCAGACTTTAAATGAAAGAGCGGCAAATCAAGAGAGAATAGAAACATTGAAGAAGTCCTTAAAAAATTTAATGGGAGTGACAGGATGGACTGTAGAAAAATCTATGGATGCTCTTGATGTTTCTGCGGACGACAGAAAAGAGTTGAAATCTCTTTTATAAGTAATTACATTGTACGACCCGCGTAGTTAATAAAATTCCCTAAAAATTCCCAAAAACGTGTTTGTGAATGGAGCGCGCAAATTATGGAATCCTTTTGTGACATGTCGTGAAACCCCTTGTTTTGCGCCAATTCAGGTATTTGCAGGATTGCCTGAGCACAAGGATGCACAACAGGGGTTCTGATTCGCGGTGCGAAGCTAGATTTCAGCAAAAATCACCTTGAATTTCTGGCAATATGAGGTATAATGAGCAAGTAAATAAGCAAGATAATACGCAAGTCGTGTATCTGTTGTATTATATGGTATTTTTGATGTGTGCAGATATGGAGGAAGAATGGAGAATTATGAACCGCCTTTTACCATAACAAATGAAATGCTGTCCTGTGTGGCTTCCGTTTCAGAAAAAATCGGAAGAATTACCGCAGTTGGCAGTCTGGACTCCAAGCCGCACCTGAGGAAGAATAACCGAATCCGATCGATTCACTCATCTCTGAAAATTGAGGCGAATTCTCTTACGCTTGGGCAGGTGAGGGATGTCATAAATGGGAAAACTGTGCTGGGCGAGCAAAAGGAGATTCAGGAAGTAAAAAATGCTTACGCGGCATATGAGCTTTTGGATGAAATAAATCCATGGAGTATCGAAGACCTGAAGCGTTTTCATGGGATTATGACAAAATATGTTGTGGAGGAATCCGGTATTTTCCGCCGGGGTGAGGAAGGAGTATTCCGCGGCGATGAGTGCATCTTTATGGCTCCGTCGGCCAGAATGGTTTCGCAGCTTATAGAGGACCTTTTTGGCTGGATGGAGAAATCGCGGGACAAGATTCATCCGCTGATTCTTAGCTGTGTATTTCACTATGAATTCGTATTTATTCATCCATTTGCAGACGGCAATGGCAGAATGGCGCGGTTATGGCAAACTGCGATTCTATCAAAGTGGAAACCTGTTTTTGCATATATTCCTCTGGAAAGTCAGATCGAGCGATTCCAGGAGGAATATTATGATGCGATTGCAAGGTGTCATGTGGAGGGAAAATCGAACGCATTTATAGAATTTATGTTGTCGCAGATTGACGGGATTCTGGATGATATTGTGGCGCAGATAGGTGAAGAAAGCGCGCAGCTGTCCGAATATGTCAGAAAACTACTGGGGGTTATGGAATGCAACGTTCCGTATACAGGGAAAACACTGATGGACAGATTGGGATTAAAATCCAGAGAGACCTTTCGCCGGAATTATCTTCATCCTGCGATGGAGCAGGGACTTGTTCGGATGACCATCCCGGATAAACCGCAAAGCAGAAATCAGAGATATGTAAAGACTGAATGATTTAAATGGAAATAACAAGTCCAAAAGAGTACAGGAAAATGCGGATTGTTATGGGAAAGTATGAGGTTACGAATTACGCCTTCTCCACGATCGCGCCGCTCCGGTATGCCTCCAGCAATTCTTCTAATTTTTCAACCTGCTCTTGCAACATTTTACCAGTGTCCGTGTCCGCCACCATTTTTCGCTTTGTCGCATTCTCATCCATAACGATGTGAGAGTGCATACAGGTCTCGGTCAGGACTGTCTGCTCCAGAGATTCAAACGGCTCGTGGGCGGCCAGGATAAGCCCATAGGAATTGTAGATTAATGTGTATCCCGCGATGCCGGTTTTGGATTGGTACGCCTTGGAAAATCCACCGTCAATGACCAGCAGCTTTCCGCCGCATTTCACCGGCGATTCTCCTTTTTTCACGATCACGGGGACATGGCCGTTGATAATGTGGGCGCCTTTCGGATCAAGTCCGAATTCCGCCAGGATTTTATCTACAATCTCATCCTGCTCGTAGAGCTCGTAGTATGCGTTCTTCGGCTCCTTGTGCGTCGCTTTATCATCAATGAAGTAGCGCTCGAAAGTAGCCATCTTTTTCTTCCCGAACACCGGCGAGTTTTTGCTCTGCCAGATGTACCAGAGGATATCCTCCCCGTTTCTCTTCTCCTCCGGATCCAGAGAATAGTATCCTTTGCGCGCATAGTGCTCCAGGATATCATAGAGCGATTTGCCGCTGTACTTTTTCCCGAAAAGTTCTACCTCCTGAAAGCTGCCGTCGTCATTTAAGGGTACGCAGCCGTAGAACAGCAGGTTTCCGTTATATACCTTGTACAAGCTGCCTTTGGTGTAGAGGAAGCGGATATGGCGCTGCAAACGTTCGCTCTGCTGAAAACTGTGTTTCAGGCGGCTCACTACATCCTGCTCTTCATAGGTCAGCTCATAGGGGTGATCCGGGTCTATCGTGGGGAAATTTGTATCATTTAACGGATATTCCACGCCATCCAGCAGGATTGTCCCTTTTTCCAGATCCATCTTGTCCAGCAGCAAGCGGTCGTCCATCTCCCAGTCGGGATGGCGCAGAATCGTCTGCCCCTCCACCTTAAACTGGATGACAGAAATCGCCTTCTGCATCTTCGCGTCGAACTCCGCAAAGCTGCGGTCGTACTCGTCGTCGGAGACATGGACGGCGAACTCTTTACTGACCGGTTCCGGATAAAACTCCAGTGCCAGACGCATCAGCGGGATCATGTTGATGCCATAGGCATCCTCCAGAATTGACAGGTTGCCGTAGCGCGCAGAAATGCGCAGCATATTGCACATACAGGCTTCGGAACCGGCTGCCGCGCCCATCCAGAGGATGTCGTGGTTGCCCCACTGGATATCTACCGAGTGGTGCGCCATCAGCTCATCCATAATCAGATGCGGATACGGTCCCCGATCAAAAATATCGCCCACCACATGGAGGTGGTCCACCGTAAACCGCCGGATCAGATGACAGAAATCGCAGATCAGTTCGGAAGCGCGGCCGGTCTGGATCACGGAATTGATGATCTCGTTGTAATAGGATTCCTGATCCGCCACATCCGGGCGGCCTGTCATCAGTTCTTCGATGATATATGCAAAATCTTCCGGCAGCGATTTGCGCACTTTTGAACGCGTGTACTTGGACGAAGCGTTCTTGCACACGCGGATCAGACGGAAAATTGTCACCCGGTACCAGTCTGTCATATTCTCCTCGTCCGGAATCTGCTCCCGGATCTGACGGATCTTCACCTCCGGGTAATAGATCAGCATGGCCAGCGTCCGCTTTTCCGGAATACCCAGCGTGCTGCCGAACTCATCTTCAATCTTCCTCTGGATTGCACCGGAACCACTGTTCATGACATGGCGGAACTGTTCGTATTCCCCATGAACATCCGTGATAAAATGCTCCGTTCCTTTCGGCAAACTCATGATCGCCTTCATGTTCACGATCTCTGTGGCTACGGATGCGATGGTGGGATACTGGTTTGCCAGTACTTTCAGATACTTTAAATCTGCGTTTTTCATGATAGAATCTCCTTGTGCTTCTGCTTTGCCATGAATCATAAATGTTTTCTACAGTATCTCTACGCTGACATACGCTTCTCCCATCTTAGAAGTATGCCGGTTACACACAGCAGGATGGCTCCGAGAACGGCAATCAGGAGAAAACGGTGTACCACATCCTCTGTTCGGAAAACAATAGCGCTCAGTTTGGTAAATACGGGTGCAATGCTTTGCGCCAGGCTGTTCGCTGCCATGAGAAAGGCCATCGCCAGCGTCATGTTTTCCGGCCGTTCCACGACTGCCAGGCGGCATACACACTGTGACATTACAAAACTCACGCTGGTTCCTGCCACAAACACTCCGATAAAGACTAGCGGAAGGGAATTTGTTAAAAAGAGAGTCAGACTTCCTGCAATCACAAGGAAGAAAGCCACCGGAATGATTTTATCCTGCAGATATTTTCCGATTCCTCCGTACACAATTCCGGCCACCGCGCCGCCGAGTAAAAATACAGATGTGAGCAGACCGGCCACGGTGGAGTTCCCGATTCCCTTTTCCGTGATATACATAGTCAGATTGTTCGGGATGATATTGTATACGCAGATAAAAAGAAAAATCGCCGCTATGTAAATCCACGATCTCCCGGAAACATGTCCCTTTTGCGCCTGCTGTTTTTGCTGTACCGTTTCCGTGCGATCTGCCGGGAGGAAGCAAAGCGAACAGATCAGCCCCGGAATCGCCAGCAGATAAACAAAATACACATAATACCACTGGCCGCTGCACAGCACACCCGCGAGGGCTGACAGCGCCATCCCGCCAACCGTTGCGGCGGTCACCTGACGACCGGAAATAATACCTCTCTTTTCATCATCAAAGTTCAGCGCGATAATGCTGGAATTTTGCGGCATAAACAGACCGATGCCAAAACCCAGAATAATTGCCCACATCAGCAGGACGCCGATGCTTCCGTGAAACAGTAAACCGGCAACGCCGGATGCCGCCACTATAGCGGTGGCAATCGCAATAATATATTTTTTCTGCATCACCCGGGCAAGCTGCCCGGATATCAGTGTTGACACGCACATGATAAGGCTTGGGAGAGACATGATCATCTGTATTGTCGTTGTCGGAACATTCGGGAACTGTGCCGATATGTCCGACAGCGCTGCAGATACCGCAAGGGCAGACATCTGCATGATAGAAACGGTATAAATGGTCACGGCAATCCTGTTTTTGTTGTTCAAAGTCTTTTCTCCTTTGCTTTGCAGACTCTTCTCGTATCCGGCTAAATTATATCATGGCCGGGTTTTTGCCAACAGGAGATTTTTTGTTAAAAACAGGACGTTTTAGTACATCTTACATGTATTGCTACAGCAATTGAATTCCCGCGTCCGCCAGCATTTTCTCCGTCTCCTCCGACCAGAGGGAACACTGAACCTCGCCGATATGAGCTTTTCTAAGGAAAAACATGCAGATGCGGGACTGCCCGATCCCTCCGCCCATGGTGTAGGGAAGCCTGCCCTCAAGGATCGCTTTCTGAAACGGAAGGTTCGCTCGCTCCGGGCATCCTGCCTTTTCGAGCTGCTCCGCGAGGGCGGTCTCATCCACCCGTATGCCCATGGAGGAGAGCTCCAGTGCGATATCCAGAACCGGATAGTATACAATAATATCCGCGTTGAACTTCCAGTCATCGTAGTCGGGAGCCCTGCCGTCGTGCTTCTTGCCGGATTGCAGAAGATCGCCGATCTGTAGCAGGCATACTGCTCCTTTTTCTTTCGTAATATAATACTCCCGTTCTTTCGGTGTGCTGTCCGGGAACAGATCCTCCAGCTCCTGCGTGGTGATGAAGAAAATCTCTTTCGGCAGAATCTCGTGGATGTAATCATACTGGATTGTCATGTATTTTTCTGTCTTGCGAAGAACCTGATACACGGTGCGCGCCGTGTCCTTCAGCGTGTCCGTCACGCGCTCCTCTTTCGTGATCACTTTCTCCCAGTCCCACTGGTCGACAAAGACGGAGTGAATGTTGTCTGTGACCTCATCCCTGCGGATCGCGTTCATATCCGTGTAGATTCCTGTGCCGGGTTCAAATCCGTATCTTCCCAGCGCATAGCGCTTCCATTTGGCAAGAGAGTGGACGACCTCGGCTGTTCGCTCTTCCTGCCTCGCGATGTCGAACGCTACCGGGCGCTCCATGCCGTTTAAGTTGTCATTCAGTCCCGAGGCCGGGTCCACGAACAACGGCGCGGATACTCGCGTGAGATTCAGACGCTGGGCCAGAAGGTTCTGGAAAAAATCCTTGACCGTCTTGATGGCGATCTGTGTGTCATGCAGGTTCAGATCTGAAGTGTAATGATCGGGGATGATAAGCTGGCTCATGGTGTGCTCCTTTGCGGTTTTGTTTGCATTTCGGTAAAAGGATTATAGCACAGAATGATGCGGGTGGGGAAGAAATGTTTGAGGAATGGCAGATACAGGGGAATTAATTGAGGGTTTCTCCTTGCAAAACAATTTGTGATGTGCTATGATACGAAAACATGAGGGAAATGCGAAGAAGGAGACTCTTGTCTTCAGAGGCCGACAGGAATACAGCGTCACCGACTGAGAGCGCTGTTTGGCGGAGGAGATAAAGGGAACACTCCGGAGCAGCCGGGTTGAATGCGAGGATGTCGTTTTACAAAGCGGATGACATCTTCAGTAGGTTCGGACGGATCGCGCACGTTACGCGTATGAGTGGGGAGCAGAGAGGTTCCCAATGCGGGTGGTACCGCGGAATAGGTTTATTTCGCCCTGAGATGTCGTATGACATTTCAGGGTGTTTTTATTTCGCCCCGCAGAATAAAAGAAAAGGAGTACGTTGCAATGAAAGTAATCACAGGAGTTACACCGAAGGAGACGCTGGAGATCAGCGAGCTTTGCGGGCGGGAGCCGGATGTCAGCCTGATCCGGGTCAACGGAGCGGTGCATGCGATCCGCGACATGGGCGAGGTGGCGTTTATTATCCTCCGGAAGAGGGAGGAGCTGCTGCAGTGCGTCTACGAGGAAAATGTCTCCGAATTTGACCTGAAGGACATCCGCGAGGGCGCGACGGTCGAGTTTGCGGGGCGCGTGAACCGGGAGGAGCGTGCGCCGCACGGCGTTGAAATCCGTATCCGGACGGCGCGGATTCTGTCTGAACCGGCGGAGCCCATGCCGCTGCAGATTTCCAGAAGAAAGCTGAACACATCGCTGGAGGCAAAGCTGAACAACCGGGCGGTTTCGCTGCGCAACATTCAGGAGCGCGCGAAGTTCCGCATTCAGGAGGGAATCACCCGCGGGTTCCGCGATTTCCTCTACAGTCAGGGCTTCACGGAGATTCACACGCCGAAGCTGGGAGCCAAAAGCGCCGAGGGCGGAGCGAACCTGTTCCGATTGGAATATTTTCACCGTCCGGCGATCCTGCAGCAGAGCCCGCAGTTTTATAAGCAGATGATGGTGGGGGTGTTTGACCGTGTGTTTGAGACCGGACCGGTATTCCGCGCGGAGAAACATAACACGAAGCGCCATTTAAATGAATATACTTCGCTGGATTTTGAGATGGGCTATATCGACGGCTTTGAGGAGATCATGGGCATGGTGACGGGATTTCTCCAGTACACGATGGACCTGCTGAATCGGGAATATGCGGCGGAGCTGGAGATTCTCGGCATTCAGACGCCGCAGACGGATGAGATCCCGCAGGTTCGGTTCGACGAGGCCAAGCAGATGGTCGCGGAAAAGTACAACCGTCAGTTCCGCAACCCCTTTGATCTGGAACCGGAGGAGGAGCAGCTGATTGGAAGGCTTTTTCAGGAGGAGTAAGTTCCGGATTTTGTATTCGTCACACACTATCCCTCTAAAAAGAGA
>JAJQBV010000069.1 GCA_021203115.1 Clostridiales bacterium
GTTAAGAACCTTGCACGGGAGGGAGTAACCGAGTCAGTTTCAGCCGTCACAAAATCACACTTGTCTCTGACCGGAGCTTCGGGAAAAGTGGGATTATACTATGATGAACCAAATAAGCAGTGGTACCTCCCCATAGGTGATGCTCCCAGCACACATATTGTAAAACAGAGTCATGTCCGACTGAGCCGGATTGTGACAAATGAACAGCTCTGTCTTTTAACAGCAAAATATCTTGGCATTGATATTTCGGACAGCTTTATTTTGAATCTGTCTGAAACAGATAAGAAACCGGATGAGGGAGATGTCTTATTTGCCACCAGAAGATTCGACAGGGTTTGGCCTCATTCATGCAGAACACTAAATGGGCTGCCTGTTCCTTTCCGGCTTCATCAAGAGGATTTTGCCCAGGCACTGGGCATTTCGGCGGCTTGTAAATATGAAAAAAACGATGAGGGCTATATGGCGAAAATATTCCGGCTTCTGCGGCTATACTCTGCAAATCCTCTCGAAGACATAATCAGACTCTGGGATATTTGTGTATTCAACTATCTCATTGGAAATACAGATAATCATATTAAGAACCTTTCTCTGCTATACAGCTCCGGCTTAAAGAGTATACGGCTTGCTCCGGCCTATGACATTGTCAGTACAGTGATCTATGGCGGCAGTGAGGACATGGCGTTTGGCATTGGCGGAGAGATCAATTTAGATTCTATTACCGGAAAATCGTTTGAACAGGCGGCCAGAGATGCCGGAATTGGAGTCAGAATGGCGATGAAACGTTTTGACATTATGGCTGCCCGCTTTGAGGAAGCGTTGAAACTTGCGAGTGAAACGCTTGCGGTACAGGGATTTGAAGAAGCAGGGCGGATTCGGGAAAAAATTTTAAACCAAGGGGGAATTCAAAGTGTCGGTTGAAAAAGCGGCAGGCCCTCACGCTGCTGATGGTGATCTTACACGACCCCATCTTCCTGAACCAAGAGCAGACTTCCATTCTCCTTTGCCGCATCCCTCATTCGATCTGTGAAGCCACTCTTACTAAATATACCGTAAACCACTTCATAACCCAAAAAAGTTCTTCTGATTTCAGCCGCATTTTGAACTTTTTCTTTTAAATCGAAGTAAACGGCTGCGTCTACCGGTTTTGCATGATATTTGCATTCACCTGCGAATACTCTTTTGTTCCGGTTATCGACTGCCAGAATGTCAATCTCTGTATCTCCATTGAAATCATTCAACCAGTAAGCACCAATCCTGGAGGGCACAAAATCAATCACAGACTCCCTGCACAAATTCCTGAAAATATCTTTACAGACATCTTCATAGACAAATGGTACGAATTTTGTTACGAAATCCTTTTTCATCTCATCTATAACAATCTGTGTATTATCAAGTTCCAGCTCGCCTTTATAAGGATAGATATAGCGGAACCAATAACGAATGTAGTTATCAGAAATAAAATACAGTCCTTTTCTTGATTTCTCCGGATTCTTTTCTGTAACCGGCGTGCGTTTTTCAATGAATCCGAGATCCGCAAGTGTTGCAAGATATGGCGTCAGCGACGATGTTTCCTGTCCTAACACACCCGCTATTTTGCCCAATTTATGGTTTCCATCTGCTATCACCTTTATGATAGAAAAATAGTTTACTGCCGTAACCGACTCGCTTTTCAGGAGAAAATACGGTTCTTCATAAAGAAATCCGCTCTTTGAAAGCGCAGCCTCCTTTAACTGTTCCGTAAAATCTCTTCCATCCTCAAAAAACTCAAGGTATTTCGGAACACCGCCGGTGACAGCATATTGTTCCACTGCAGCTTCAAAAGAAAGGCTCTGCACAGCATATACATCGGTAAACGACAACGGAAATAATCTCATCTGTGATGTCCTCCGCCCATAAAGCGGACTATCATACGACAGCGCGTGTTTCTGCATCATTCCTATGAAGGATCCGGAGAGAATCAACATGATATTATTGTCTTTTAAAAGCTCATCCCATGCGTTTTGCAGAATAGACGGAAAAGCTGGATTCATTTTTACAAGATACGGAAACTCATCAATTACCAGAATCTTTTTCTCTTCCGGCTTATACTCTGCAATCAACCGGAACAAATCCAACCAATCTGTAAATGATGCTCTTTGAAGTAATTCGTTCTTTGTTGTTCGGGCAATAACTCCCGCGAGTCTCTTCATACTCTGGCTCTCTAATTCTTCCGTTGCAAGGAAATAAAAACCTGTTTTTCCTTTCAGGAATTCCTTTATTAAAGTCGTCTTTCCGACTCTGCGGCGTCCGTAGATTACCACAAATCCACCATCTCGTTTATATTCCGTTTCTAATTTGGCAAGCTCTTCTGCGCGTCCGATAAACTTCATTTTACGCCCCCGTATCATAATTTAATTTATGATAACTTTTTTTATATTATATATATTATGAGGCTTTTTGTCAACAATCTACGAAAGAATCCGCCTAATAATAATACACATCCACCTTTTTGTGCATCTTCTCCAGCACCGCGATCAGACTCTGTGTCAGGTTCTGCCGCGCGGATATCTCAAACGGCAGAGTTTTTTCCGAATACTCCAGATTGACCGCCCTTCCGATATAAAGTTTGACCGTGGAGCAGTCCTCCATCAGATAGCAGGCCAGACGGGTCGCCCCGTTCTCGCGGCTCAGCTCGATGAAAAAGTCGTCCGAAACGTCGTCCTTCACATACCGTTCCAGCAGATCAATCGTCTTGTGCAGAGTGAGCACACCCTCCGTCACCAGATCAACGCCCTTGAGCTTTGAGGTGGGCGGAATCTCCGGATCCAGATGCTCGTCGACCGGCACCAGCCGCTCATTCAAGACGCGCGCGACCATATTGCCGGTCGCCCCGCCGGAGACAATCTTAATTCCGTCATTTTTCATGAAATCCTCGACCATCCGGTAATCGTCCGCCTTGTCCGCCGGAGGTCCGGTCAGGAGACTTAACACATTCTCCTCCAGAATGCGGACCACGCCGACCGTCGTGTCGTCCGTGGGAATGTTTCCGTAGAGCTCCGCGCAGTTGGCATTGATGTAATCCGCCATCTGCTGGGCATTCCGGGTCCGCCCCGCGCCGACCTCGGCACAGTTGGACAGGGCTTTCCAGTCCCACGCGTAGTTCATGATCTCGCCGGTTCCGCAGTAGAGACAGCCATCGCTCATAATCACGAAGGAATCTCCGATCTCAGACCAGATCTCACACTCCCGGATCCGCTTGTCTCCGATAGTGCGATACACGAACGGCAGCTTTTTCACCTTTCCGCCGCGAATCAGGATGCACTCCGGATTGTCATATTCCACGATATAGATCCGCCCGTCATTGAACGCCTGAATCACGCTGAAGGTGGAATACGCCGCATGGTTCACCGAGGAGACCGGCAATGTCTTCGTGATGGTAGCAACCACCTCGTCCACGGACATCTTTTCCCGCATCATGGTCGCGATAATCTTCGATGTCAGCGTCGCGAGAATATTGGCCCGGACGCCGCTACCCATCCCGTCCGCGAGAATCAGGATACGGCAGTCATCGTTGTTGACAACCTCGACCTTGTCTCCGCACAGCTCCTCCCCCACATGGTTGATGCTGCGATACGCCAGATCGATGGAAAAATTCTTCTTCATGACTGCTCATCCTCCAGTACATAGTCGCGCAGCTGCGTCAGCGTCGCCTTCGTCTCCGCTGTCGTCTCACCCAGAAGCTCCGCAATCTTCTGCGCCGTCATCATCTGCTTGTCGATGACGCCCTGCGCCATTTTAATGGAGTTCAGTTTCTGCTCCATCTGCTTCTCTTCCCTCGTCTCCTCCGCCGTGACATCCTCGATAACCGCCAGAATTCGATCCGAATTTTCCACATACACGATCGTCTCCAGAACCGTCATATTATAATAAGGCCACTTTTTCTTCAGATGGAACTTCGGCACATGCGTCTTGTATACTTCCTCAAACTCCGCGGTGTCAATATAGTCAAAGAGGTAGTTGCGAATCGCCTCCCGGCGGGGCGTCCCGAAGACCTCCTCCGCCTTTTTGTTAAACTCAAGGATGCGGAATTCGTGATCGACGATGAGAACGATGCTCGGAATATTTTCCAGAACAACGCTGGCCTGCGAACGGGCGTTTTCGTAGGAACGGATCAGGCACATGGCCGCCTCCGCCTTCCCCTGATAGATCGCGATCGCCTTCTCGCGGCAGCTCATGTAGCCGCAGGCACCGCAGTTAAACTCCGTGTCGCTGTTGCTCTTTCCGATCGTCTTTAAAATCGCCCGGATCTCCTCCTCGGAGGGCATCTTCTCAACCACCTGCTTCGGCGTGTAGCTCCGGGTCAGCTCCTTCTCATCCATATCGTCCGGCAGCGGACAGGCTTCCATGGATGTGCTGTTCTCAATATTCATCAGCGCCTTGAAACGGAATCCGCGCCGCTTGTTCACGCCCGGCCCGTTGACGCAGCCGCCGGAGCAGAGCTTCAGCTCCACAAAAACGCCGTGCAGGTATCCCCGCTTCATGCTGTGCAGAAGCTCCCGGCAGCCCTGAATCGTGCTGACTGTCATATAGGTATACTTCGAATTCGCCCCGCAGGCGTCGACCGCCCGCAAAAGGCCGGTGGAAATCGTGTAGAGGCGGTTGGTCTTCGGATCCGGGTTGGAAAAAGCCCGCTCCTCACATTTGTTCAGATCAATGCCTTCCTCCTCCAGCCACTTCTCCAGCTCATTAAACTCGATGACCGCATCCACCGCGCCCATGGTCGCTCGGTCAGCCTCCGCCTCCATCTTCTTGGCGACACAGGGACCGATGTAAACCACCTTCGTGTGCTGCCCCATCTCCTTTTTGATCAGCCGCCCGTGTGCGATCATCGGGGAGACCACCGGCGCGAGGCAGGGAATCAGCATGGGATAATGCTTCTCCACCAGATAGACAATAGACGGGCACTGGGTCGTGATGATATTCTCCATCCTGCCCTCATTCAGGATGCGCACATACTCCCTCGTCACATAGGCCGCCCCCTCCGCCGTCTCGCGGACATCGGAAAACCCGAGCTGATACAGGGCATCCACCACCTTGCCGGGACAGTTGCTCTGAATCAGGCCGCTGTAGGACGAATCCAGCGAAACCACCAGCTTCTCCCCGTGCTTCAGCATATGCTTCACATAGTCCAGATCACTGTCAAAGGTCTTTGCCTGCTGCGGACAGATCTCCATGCAGTGCCCGCAGTAAATACACAGATCCCGGACAATCTG
This sequence comes from Clostridiales bacterium, assembly GCA_021203115.1. Classification (GTDB taxonomy): domain Bacteria; phylum Bacillota; class Clostridia; order Lachnospirales; family Lachnospiraceae; genus Eubacterium_I. The sequence goes on from JAJQBV010000069.1 coordinate 5,253, forward strand.
CGCCTGCCCGTTCTTAATCCGGATCGCCTTCACATCACAATTTCTGAGGCACTTGTAGCAGTGCGCACAGTTCGCATCCTGAAAATTTATCACATTCATGCTCATATCCCACTCCTATGCAGAGAGGTGCCCCTCCGTATATTTCAGGACACCTCTCCAATCCGCCATATTTCAACTTACTTGTTTACGACCCTCTTCACATACGTCGTATGCAGCAGCTCATGCGCCCGATGGCTCCCCGGCTCGCCGAGGTACGTCTCATACAGCTCGATGATCGCCGGATTCTCATGCGACTTCCGGATTGAATTGTTCCGGTCGATATTGTAGAGGACCTCCGCCCGCTTCGCACGGATATCCACCGTATTGCGGATATATCCGGGCTGCTGGGGCTGTCCGCCGCCGTTCACGCAGCCGCCGGGGCATCCCATGATCTCGATAAAGTGGTAATCCGCCTCGCCGGCCTCCACCTTTTTCAGCAGGTCGCGCGCGTTCTTCAGACCCGATGCCACGGCCACCTTCACATCCATTCCCGCGACATTGTAGCTTGCCTCCTTGATGCCCTCGGTTCCGCGGACATCCGTGAAATCAAGGCTGGCCAGCTCCTCGCCCGTCAGCTTCTCAACCGCGGTGCGCAGCGCCGCCTCCATCACGCCGCCGGTCGCGCCGAAGATAACCGCCGCACCGGTGCCCAGACCCAGAGGCATGTCAAACTCCTCATCCGGGAGAGAATCGAACACGATGCCGGCCCGCTCGATCATCCGTCCGAGCTCGCGGGTCGTGATCGCGATATCCACATCCGGCACGCCGTTGGCCGCCTGGTCGTCCCTGCCGATCTCAAACTTTTTCGCCGTGCAGGGCATGACGCTGACCACCACCATGTTTTCCTTATCGATTCCCATCTTCTCCGCATAGTAGGACTTTGCGATCGCGCCGAACATCTGCTGCGGGGATTTGCAGGAGGAAAGATTTTCCGTCATATCCGGGAAGTAATGCTCGCAGTACTTGATCCATCCGGGGGAACAGGAGGTAATCATCGGCAGCTTGCCGCCGTTCTGTACCCGGTCGATAAACTCCGTGGCCTCCTCCATAATCGTAAGGTCAGCGGAGAAATTCGTGTCAAATACCTTGTCGAAGCCGAGCCGCCGCAACGCCGCCGCCAGCTTGCCCTCCACATCCGTACCGATCGGATAGCCGAAGGCCTCTCCCAGATCCGTGCGGACCGCCGGTGCGGTCTGCACGACGACAAACTTCTCCAGATCCGCGATCGCGGCGAAGACATCCGTCGTGTTGTCCTTCTCATAGATTGCGCCCGTCGGACATGCCGCGATACACTGTCCGCAGGAGACGCAGCTCGTCTCGCCGAGACCCATGTCAAAAGCGGAGCCGATAAAGGTCTTAAATCCTCTCTCGTTCGCGCCGATGACGCCGATGTCCTGTACTTTCTCACAGACGGCACTGCATCTGCGGCAGAGGATACATTTGTTGTTGTCCCGCACCATATGTGCAGCGGAGTAATCCAGCTCGTATTCATTGCGCTCGCCGTCATAGTAGCCCTCATCGTCAACCTTATAGGCGTGACAGAGCTGCTGCAGCTCACAGCGGCCGCTGCGGACACATGAGATACACTTCCGGTCATGATCGGAAAGAATCAGCTCCAGCGTCTTTCTCCGGGAAGAAATCACCTTCGGTGTGTTGGTCCACACCTCCATCCCGTCATTCACCGGGTACACACACGCAGTCACAAGCGTCTTCGCGCCCTTTACCTCGACCACGCACATACGGCATGCGCCGATCTCATTGATCTCCTTTAAATAACACAGAGTCGGAATCTCAATATTTGCCAGACGCGCCGCTTCCAGTATCGTAGAGCCTGCCGGTGCGGAGACCTCTACGCCGTTTATTTTAACTTTCACATATTCCATGCCTGACACCTCCATCACTCTTTGTAGATCGCGCCGAAGCGGCACTTCTCAATACAGGTTCCACACTTGATACACTTATCCTTGTCGATATTGTGCGGCTGTTTCATCTCGCCGGTGATGGCGCCTGCCGGGCAGTTCCTCTGACAGAGCGTGCAGCCCTTGCACTTGATCGGATCGATCTTGTACACAAGCAGCTTCTTGCACACGCCGGCAGGACATCGCTTGTTGACCACGTGCTCCATATACTCATCCCGGAAATAGCGCAGAGTCGAGAGCACCGGGTTCGGCGCCGTCTGTCCCAGACCGCACTGTGCGTTCTCCTTGATGTAGTAGCACAGCTCCTCCATCTTGTCGATGTCCTCCACCGTGCCTCTGCCGTCCGTGATCTTCTCCAGCAGCTCCAACAGACGCTTCGTGCCGACACGGCACGGCGTGCACTTGCCGCAGGACTCATCCACCGTAAACTGGAGGAAGAACTTCGCGATATCCACCATGCAGGTGTCCTCGTCCATGACGATCAGTCCGCCGGAGCCCATCATGGAGCCGATGCTGATCAGGTTATCATAGTCGATCGGGATATCGAAATGCTCCGCCGGGATACATCCGCCGGAAGGGCCGCCGGTCTGCGCCGCCTTGAACTTTTTCCCGTTGGGGATGCCGCCACCGATCTCCTCGATGACCGTGCGGAGCGTGGTGCCCATCGGAATCTCCACCAGTCCGGTGTTATTGATCTTGCCGCCGAGGGCGAAAACCTTCGTCCCCTTTGACTTCTCCGTACCCATCGACGCGAACCAGTCCGCGCCGTAATTGATGATCTGCGGGATGTTCGCCCATGTCTCCACGTTGTTTAAGATCGTCGGGCTGGCAAATAGTCCCTTCACTGCTGGGAACGGCGGTCTCGGACGCGGCTCGCCGCGGTTGCCCTCGATCGAAGTCATCAGCGCCGTCTCCTCACCGCAGACGAACGCGCCCGCGCCGAGACGAAGCTCAATGTCAAAATTAAATCCGGTTCCGAAAATATCCTTGCCCAGCAGGCCATACTCTCTGGCCTGGCTGATCGCGATGTTCAGTCTCTCCACGGCGATCGGATACTCGGCACGGACATAGATGTAACCCTGATCCGAACCGATCGCATATCCGGCGATGGCCATGGCCTCCAGAACGACATGGGGATCACCCTCCAGAACGGAGCGGTCCATGAACGCGCCGGGGTCGCCCTCATCCGCGTTGCAGCAGACATACTTCTGTACGTTTACGTTTCCGCGATTGCCGGAGGCGAACTTCCACTTCAGGCCGGTCGGGAATCCCGCGCCGCCGCGCCCCCGGAGTCCGCTGTCTAAGATCTCCTGAATGACCTCGTCCGGCGTCATCTGCGTCAGGACCTTGCCCAGCGCCTCATATCCGCCAGTGCCGATGTACTCGTCGATATTCTCCGGGTTAATCACGCCGCAGTTGCGCAGCGCGATGCGGTGCTGCTTTTTATAGAAAGCCGTATCATTCAGCGATGCGACTCCGTTGTCAATCTGTGTCTCACGGTAAACCAGACGGTCCACCACTCTGCCCTTCAGCAGATGCTCGTGAACGATCTCCCTGACATCCTTCACCTGAACGTGCGTATAAAAAACAGCGTCAGGATATACGACCATCACCGGACCCTCGGCACAGAGACCGTGACATCCGGTCTGAACGACAGCAATCTCCTTCTCCAGATGATTCTGCCAGATCTCCTCGATCAATGCCTGGATGACCTGTCCGCTCCCTGAGGAAGTACAGCCGGTTCCACCGCAGACTAACACATGTGCTCGATACATATGTACGCTCCTCCTTTATTTCGTCTCATCCGCATAAAGCAGGTATTTCTCCACAACCCTGCCGCCGATCAGATGCTGTTCCAAAACTTCCACTGCCTTCTCTTCGTTCATCTTCACATAGGTGATCTTTTCCTTGCCGGGCTCAAAAACCTCCACGATCGGCTCATACTGACACAGGCCGATGCAGCCAGTCTGCGTCACGATCACATGCTCCACGCCCCTCTTCTGAACCTCGTCGACCAGACGATTTAAAACCGGGCGCGCGCCGCTGGCAATACCGCAGGTCGCCATGCCGACCACCACGCGGGTATCCTCCTCATCACGGGAGCGCAGTCCGATCTGACCCTGCATCCGCTCTCTGATTGCTTTTAACTCTTCCAAAGACTTCATATTTACTCCTCCACCTTCGTTGGGGTAGTGTCAAAAACTACCCTGTTTTTAGTGTCTAAAACCTATAGAAACCTTG
>JAJQBV010000017.1 GCA_021203115.1 Clostridiales bacterium
TCATATAGTAGATTTTGAATATTTTCAATGTCTACCATATGGGGAGCATATCAATCCTCACGGTTCGCGGCTTTTCGGTACGAAATTCCCGCCAGCACGATCACAGCCGCCAGCGTAATCACCCCGATCGTGAGATAGGACCTCTGCGTCCTGTGTTTCTTTTTCTGATCCATAAGCCCCTCCATTCCCGGCTGCATTCTCTAAACATTCTCTATTGCTAGTTTTGCCGGGAATGAAGATCTTATTCATATTTCTTCATCCTGTTTTTTCAATTATGACATCCGGATAATAGTATTCCAGCAGTTCTTTATAAGAAAATCCCTGTCCGGCCAGCTGCTGCGCCCCGTACTGGCTGAACCCCAGACCGTGTCCGATTCCCTTTGTTACAATGCGGATTTTCCCCTCCAATTCCGAAAAATAAAAGCATGCCGAGCGCAGCCCCAGCGCCGTCCGCACTGCCTCCCCGTTTACAACCGTCGACCCGTACTGTACCTGCGTCACATAATCGGCACTATCCCTTTGCGCGATCACCAGCGCGTTCGGAAGCGCCTCCGCGTCCATCTCCTCCCCCGAAAAAAGCTCCGCCACGGCCGCGGCAAATGCCTCCTTTTCCATGTATTCCACGCACAAAAACCCGTCTGCCAGAATATCCTCCGTACTGGGCACGCTCTGCAAGTAGACATATTCCTCCTGACCGGGGATTTCCGCCGCATTCCGCGTTTTCTCATTGGCCGCCGTGTGATACGCCGCCAGAATCAGCGCCCCCTCAAAGGTCAGGACTTCTCCCTCCGTCTCTGAGATCGCGGTTTGCATTTTTTTCAGATTTTGCTCGTAGCTGCCGCCCCATGCCTCCCGCATATCCGCTTCCGTCCACCCGGCCTCCGCCTCACTGCCCTCACGGCAGATGTTTGTCCGCGCGATCACCGCCTGCGCCTTCAGGCATTCCATCTCATAGTCGGCCGGAATCTCCGAGGCCAGCACCGCCGCCACCTGCTCCTCCAACTGCCCGTCCGTCTCCGATTCGTGCAAGAACAATGACCCGCCCCGAAGGTACACGGTCAGCAGCCACGGAATAAAAGCGGCCAAAATAAAAACGGAGCCGCAGAGCTTTACTTTTTCTCTCATGGTAAAACTCTATGACTCCGTTTCGGCTTTCATGCCACAAAATTGCTGCTCAGCACATTCGCAAGCGCCGCGAACTCTTCCAGCGTCAGGGTCTCTCCCCGCACCGTCAGCGGCTTCCCGATGGCTTCGATCGCCGATTCGATCTCTTCTTTTTTTAAGCTCAGCTCCGGTGAATTCTTCAGCCCGTTCACCAGTGTTTTCCTCCGCTGGTTGAACGAAGCCCGAACCAGAGAAAAGAGCAGCTTTTCATCCTCCACGCAAACCGGCGGGTTCTCGTAGCGGGCCAGATGCACCACCGCGGACTCCACTTTCGGCTGAGGCATAAAACAATCCGGTGTGACGACCGCCGCGATCTGCGGCTTCGCAAAATACTGCACCGCAAGGGACAGTGCGCCGTAATCCTTGGATCCCGGGCCGCTCTGCATCCGGTCTGTGACCTCCCGCTGCACCATCACCGTGATACCCGATACCGGCACAGACTGCTTCAGAAGGTTCATGATGATCGGCGTGGTAATATAATAGGGAAGATTGGCCACCACCTTGATGGGTTTCCCCTCATTTCGCTCTCTTGCAAGCGCGGCAATGTCCACCTTCAGAATGTCCTGATGGATCACTTCCACATTGTGAAACCCCTGCAGCGTGTCCTCCAGAACCGGAATCAGCTTCCGGTCGATCTCCACCGCCGTCACCGCCCGCGCGTTCGCCGCGAGGTACTGTGTCATGGTGCCGATTCCCGGCCCGATCTCCAGGACAAAATCATCCTCGGTGATGCCTGCCGCCGCGACGATATTTTCCAGCACATGCGGCGCGATGAGAAAATTCTGTCCGTATTTCTTCTGTAAAACAAATTTATGGCTTTCCAGAACCGCGCGGGTGATCTGCGGGTTCGCCAGATAGGGGCGCGGGGTGATGTTGTACATGGGGTTCTCCTTTTCTTATGATAGGTGAAAGATTCTCTTCGCATTTTCCTCGCTCACAGCGATAACTTCTTCCGGGGAGATCCCCTTCAGGCGCGCAATTTCTTCCGCTACATAAACAATCAGGTCGGAGGAGTTGCGCTTCCCGCGAAACGGAGTCGGCGCCATATACGGACAGTCTGTCTCCAGAACAATGTGCTCCAGCGGGACAGCCGCCGCCGTCTCCTTGGCTTTCCGGGCGTTCTTGAAGGTCACGACTCCGCCCAGACCGATATGGTATCCCAGCTTCACATATTCCATCGCCATCTCCGGGGAATAGGCATAGCAGTGGATGATCCCGCCCAGACCGCGCCCGTGCGCCGCGATCAGATCGAATGTATCCTGTGCAGCCTCCCGGCTGTGCACCAGAATGGGCAGTCCGACCGCGCGGGCCAGCTCCATCTGTCGGACAAAGCAGTCCTGCTGCACCTCTCTCGGCTCCACATCCCAGTGGTAATCCAGACCGATCTCGCCGATAGCGACGACTTTCGGGTTCGTCTCTGCCGTCCGGCGCATCCAATCCAGAAAGTCTTCGCTCAGAGCGCCAACCTCATCCGGATGAAGCCCCACCGCCGCGTAGACAAAATCGTACTGCCCCGCCAGTTCCACACCGGCGCGGCAGCCCGCAGGAGACGCTCCCACATTCACGATTGTGCCCACATTGCGGTCACGCATACCGGAAAGCAGGTCATCCCGATCCATATCAAACTGTTCGTCATCATAATGCGCGTGTGTGTCAAAAATCATCGGATCTCTGCTCCAGTCGGCATCTCCCGTTCCGGCGCCACCAGCGCCAGATTGCCTTCCGCGTCCTCCGCGCAGAGCAGCATACCCTCAGACAGGACGCCTGCCAGCTTAGCCGGTTTTAAATTCACCAGCACCATCACCTTTTTGCCGACCATCTCCTCCGGCGTATAGTATTTCCTGATGCCGGAGACGATCTGCTTCGTCTGACTGCCGATCTTTACCTGCGAACAGAGCAGCTTTTTTGACTTTTTCACCGCTTCGCAGGCGATGATCTCGCCCACCTGAAACTGCATCTTTTCAAACTCTTCAAAGGTAATCTCTTCCTTCGCTTCGATATCAATCCCTTCGGTTTCCGCATCGGTTTTCTCTGCACCATCTCCGGATTCCGCTGCCGCAGCCGGGTGAAGCGCCTCCACCTTCTGCATCACCTCGTCGAGCTTCAGCCGTTCAAAAAGGATTTCCGGCGTATCTGTCACCCGGATCCCGTTTTCCCGCAGCCCGAAGGTCGCCAGATCCTCATAGTCGCGCTTGCCGTCGTTCAGCATGGCAAGAATTTTCTCCGCCGTCTGCGGCATAAACGATGAAATCAGGTTCGCGCCGATGCTGATGCTCTCCACCAGATTGTAGAGCACCGTCGCCAGGCGATCCTGCGTCGCCTCATCCTTCGCCAGCACCCACGGCATCGTCTCGTCAATATATTTGTTGCATCTCTTGAAAAGGACAAAAACCTCGGAGATGGCATCCGCCACCCGCAGCTCTGCCATTTTCGCAGCGGCCCTGTCTCTGGCGCCCGTGACGACCTCTTTTAACTGAGCATCCACCGGTTCCTCCACCTTTTTGTCCGTGACAACCCCGCCGAAATATTTGTTGCTCATGGAAATCGTGCGGTTCACAAGATTACCCAGCGTGTTGGCAAGATCGGAATTCATCCGTTCCACCATCAGCTCCCATGAGATCACGCCGTCATTGTCAAACGGCATCTCGTACAGGACAAAATACCGCACCGCATCCACACCGAACATGTCAACCAGCTCATCCGCATAGAGCACATTCCCCTTGGACTTGCTCATTTTCCCCTCACCCTGCAGCAGCCATGGATGACCGAACACCTGCTTCGGCAAAGGCAGATCCAGCGCCATGAGGAAAATCGGCCAGTAGATGGTATGGAAACGAATGATATCCTTCCCGATCAAATGAAGATCCGCCGGCCAGTTCTTCTGAAAAAGCGCCGAAGAATCCCCGTCGGCGTCATAGCCGATCTTCGTGATATAGTTGGTCAGCGCGTCCAGCCAGACATAGACCACGTGCTTCGGATCAAAATCTACCGAAATCCCCCATTGAAAGGAGGTTCGGGACACGCACAGATCCTGAAGTCCCGACAGGAGGAAATTGTTCATCATCTCATGCTTCCGCGCCGGGGGCTGAATGAACTCCGGATGTGGGTTGATATGCTCAATGAGCCGATCCGAATATTTGCTCATACGGAAGAAATAGGCTTCCTCCTTCGCCGGCTGCACCTCGCCGCCGCAGTCCGGGCATTTGCCGTCCACCAGCTGAGACGCCGTAAAAAAGGACTCACACGGCGTGCAGTACAGACCTTCATAATATCCCTTGTAAATATCGCCCTGCTCATAGAGGCGACGGAAAATCTTCTGCACCTGCGCCTCGTGATCCGCATCCGTCGTGCGGACAAAGCTGTCATAGGAAGTATTCATCAGATCCCAGATGCCCTTCACCTCACCCGAAACCGCGTCCACATACTCCTTCGGCGTAACTCCGGCAGCCTCCGCCTTCAGCTCGATCTTCTGTCCGTGCTCATCGGTGCCCGTCTGAAAATATACCTCGTAGCCCTCCTGCCGCTTAAAGCGGGCAATCGCGTCCGCCAACACGATCTCATAGGTGTTGCCGATATGCGGCTTCCCCGATGTGTACGCGATCGCTGTCGTCATATAAAACTTTCCCTTGCATGTCTTACACATTTCCCAAATCTCCTGATCTATACAAAATTAGCTGTAATTATGCAGAACCGAATGTCCGCACAAACAAAGCTCCCGTCCCCGCAAGGACGAGAGCAATATCATCAACAGTTATTCTTCTGTCTTCTCCGGCTCCGCTTCGCCCTCCGCGGATTCCTCTGCCGCAGCATCCTCTGTCTCTTCTGTTTCTTCTACGACCTCATCCGCCGTCTCTTCGGCCGCTTCCGTCTCCTCTGCGGTCTCCTCCGCATCGTCGTCAACGACCTCACACTCGACAACCTCTTCCTCACACTTCGCTCCGCAGTTCCCGCAGAACTTCGCGTTCGGCGCAACCGGGTGCCCGCAGTCCGGACATCTCTTGATTCCGCGAAGGTCGTCCTTCGACGCCTTCAGCTCGCCGATCTCCTCAAAAGCTGCCTTGATCGCCGCGATGCGGTCCTCATACTCGCCGTCCGCATCATCCCGGTGGTCATGGTAATACGCCTTTCCGAGCTCACGGTACATCTTCTGAATCGCACCCTCGCGCTCCTTGATATCCACGGAAATCTTCGCCGTATCCTTCAACTCTTTCGCTTTTGCCATCCCGTCCTTGCCCGCAGCCGAAATCGTATTTCCAATTCTGTTAAAAAAATCCATACTCGCCATAACATTTACCCCTTTCTTCTTTGATTCACCCAAAAGCGCATCACACTACTTGTTTTATTATACCCTATTTACCATTTTACGCCAAGTTCGGGAATATAAAAAAACCATTAAATTCACTCACATTCCGCTCGTTTTCGATACGCCGGAATGGACTGCACAGAGAGGCATGCAGGTAAACCGGCACTTTCCCCGAACATAATACCTATCTCACACAGATATACACCATATATACCGCATAGAGGGCGACCATGCTGATCCCGCCGAGGCAGCGAAGCTCCTGCTTTTTCCGGACGAGCAGCATCACATATACGCTGATTGCGATCAGAAAAACCAGGTCAATCAGGTTTTCTCCGGTTACCGCGATCGGGCTGATCGCCGACGCAATCCCTCCCACCAGCAGGATATTAAAAATATTGGAGCCGATGACATTGCCAAGCGCCATGTCCGCCTGGTTTTTCCGGGAAGCCGCCACCGAGGTGACCAGTTCCGGCAGCGAGGTTCCGACGGAACACACCGTCAGCCCGACCAGCGTCTCGCTCATACCGAGTCCGAGAGCAAGCGTTTCCGCGGAATTCACCACCATCTGTCCCCCGCAGACAATGGCTGCCGCCCCGCAGACAATATAGAGAAAACAGCGCAGGTTCGACAATTCTTTGATATCTTCCGACTCAATCTTCTCCCCCGACCGCATCGCTTTGCGGGCTGACATCACCATCCAGACCAGGGAAAAGACAAACATTGCCAGCAGAATCACTCCATCCGCATGTCCCACCTTCATACCGAGCACTCCGACAGCCAGAAGAACCGCCGCCGCCAGAATGGAGAACGGGAACTCTCTCTTTAATGTCTTTTTTGAAATCGCAAGCGGCGCAAACACCGCGCAGACTCCGCAGACAATCAGCAGATTAAACACATTTGATCCGATTACATTGCTGATCGCCATCCCGTTGCTCCCCTTCAGCGATGCCGTGATCGACACGGCGCACTCCGGCGCGCTGGTACCCATGGCGACCACCGTCATGCCGATGATAAAGCCCGGCACATTCAACTTTTTCGCGACGACCGCCGCGCCGTCCACAAAAAAATCCGCTCCCTTCACCAACAGCACAAACCCAACGACCAGGATAACCACTGCAACTGCCATTTTCTGTCCCTCCCGTCCTATTTATGCAAATGCAGGCATCCGACACGGTTTTTCTGCAAATCTGCCTGGTTCTGAATAAATGCAAAAAACTCACATATGCAGAAAAACTGCACACATGAGTCTCATCCTTTAAGATTTGCCAGGTCCTGCAACCGAGATTGTTGACAAATCACGTATCCACGCAAACTACTCCCTCACGAGCTTTTTTTACTATACTCCAAGGCAGCTCAATTGTCAATGAAGGAACCTCAGAAAACAAAAAATTGAAAACAAAAAATAGACAAAAAATTTCCGAATTGACAAAACATCGAAGGGCTTATATAATACCGTTTAGACAAAGCCAAAAGCAATGACTGAAATAAGTAGATACAGACGGAACATACAGAGAGCTGCCGGATGGTGAGAGGCGCATGGAAAGTTTGTATTGAATACCTTCACGAGCTGTGTCCCGAACGGATATCCGTATTTCAAGTAGGCTGCACCGGCATGCGACCGTTATCCTGCAGGAGTGTTTCATCCGAACATTCAACCGGCATCATTTTTACAGCCGCTGTCAAACGGATTGATATATCGGAGTGACACTTGCAAAGGCAGGCTGTGTGAGCAGTCTGTAAATTAAGGTGGTAACACGCGGATGATTCCCCGTCCTTATACGGACGGGGTTTTTATATTACAGGCAGATATGAGAGGAGATTTAGATTATGACAGTCTATGACGAACTGGTGGCCCGCGGCCTCATTGCCCAGGTCACCGATGAGGAAGAGATCAAGGAGCTCATCAACAACGGGAAGGCAACCTTTTACATCGGTTTCGATCCCACGGCGGACAGCCTCCATGTCGGACATTTCATGGCGCTGTGCCTGATGAAACGCCTCCAGATGGCCGGCAACCGCCCCATCGCCCTGATCGGCGGAGGCACCGGCATGGTCGGCGACCCGTCCGGCCGTACCGATATGCGCCAGATGATGACCCCGGAGACCATCCAGCACAACTGCGACTGCTTTAAAGAGCAGATGTCCCGATTTATCGATTTTTCCGAGGGAAAGGCCCTGATGGTCAACAACGCCGACTGGCTGCTTGATTTAAATTACATCGAGCTGCTCCGTGAGGTCGGCCCCCACTTCTCCGTGAACAATATGCTCCGCGCGGAATGCTACAAACAGCGCATGGAAAAGGGACTGAGCTTCCTCGAATTCAATTACATGATCATACAGAGCTACGATTTTTATGAGTTATTCCGCAAGTACGGCTGCAATATGCAGTTCGGCGGCGATGACCAGTGGTCCAATATGCTTGGCGGAACCGAGCTGATCCGCCGTAAGCTGGGTAAAAACGCTTATGCCATGACCATCACACTCCTCCTGAATTCCGAGGGGAAGAAAATGGGCAAAACACAGTCCGGCGCCGTCTGGCTTGACCCCGAAAAAACCTCACCGTTTGAATTCTACCAGTACTGGAGAAACGTCGGTGATGCGGATGTCCTGAAGTGTCTGCGTATGCTTACCTTCCTCCCGTTAGAACAGATCAACGAGATGGATTGCTGGGAGGGCAGCCAGTTGAACACCGCAAAAGAAATTCTTGCCTTTGAGCTGACCAAGCTGGTTCACGGTGAGGAGGAGGCCGCAAAAGCACAGGAGAGTGCCCGCGCGCTGTTCTCCGGCGGAAATGCTGCGGATATGCCTACAGCCGCGGTTTCTGCCGATGATCTTCAGGATGGGAAAATCGATATTCTGGGGTTGCTCGTTTCCTCCGGTCTGTGTACCTCCCGCGGCGATGCGCGCCGCAATGTCCAGCAGGGCGGCGTCAGCGTAAACGGAGAAAAGATTACGGATATCGCCACTGCGTATACGCCCGAAGACCTGAACGCGGCGGATTTTGTGCTTCGCAGAGGCAAGAAGAAATACTGTAAAATTATTTTCCAATAGGTAATATGAGACCCGGGTATGGCTCAGTCAGCTGTACACGAGTCTTTTGTTATTCAGGTCTTACGAAGGAGATAGAAAAATGCATTGGAGTTTTATGTTTTTGGTCAACAGTATCCTGCTCGGAATCGGGCTTTCCATGGATGCGTTTTCCGTGTCGATGGCAAACGGGTTGAATGAGCCGCAGATGCGCAGGAGAAAAGCCATCGAAATTGCCGGGGTATTTGCCGGGTTTCAGGCGCTGATGCCCCTGGCCGGATGGTTCTGTGTCCATACGGCTGCCCGATATTTTACCGCATTCCAGCCGTTCATCCCATGGATTGCGCTTGCGCTGCTTGCTTTCATCGGCGGGAAAATGCTGATCGACGGCCTGCGCAATCAGACGGAATCCGAGAGCACCGCCACGCTTGGACCGGCGGCTCTCATTGTACAGGGAATCGCGACCTCAATCGACGCTCTCTCTGTCGGTTTTACAATCGCCGACTATAATGGACAGATGGCGCTTGCCGCGGCGCTAATCATCGCCGCCGTCACGTTTGTTATCTGCATGGCAGGCGTGTCAATCGGAAAGAAATTCGGTACCAGGCTGTCCAATAAAGCCCAGATTCTCGGCGGCGTTATTTTGATCGCGATCGGTCTGGAGATCTTTCTCAGCGGCGTTGTCTTCGGATAAGTTTTTTGAATATTCTGAATTTTTAATTTTTTGAAAGTTTTTTTTCAGAAACCTATTGACATGCAGCCAAAAATACTGTAAGATACACCCATAAACAAGAAACGAACACTAACACAAATGCAGAAAATTTATTTCAGAAAGAACGAGAGTGGTTAGTCATAGTCCATTCTTAGAAGCGGGAGGACGGTCCGATGGCATAGGTACTTTTCCACCAAACCA
>JAJQBV010000137.1:0-2636 GCA_021203115.1 Clostridiales bacterium
AAATGCCGACATACTCCTCCGCCATCCGCCGCATATCCTGCAGGCTGATGCGCGTCTTGTGCTCCGCCAGCCGGATTTTCTTATCTTCTACAATCTTATCCAAAATCATGATATTTCCTCCAGAAAGTTTTCCAATATCTTCTTCCCATGCTCCGTATAAATCGACTCCGGATGGAACTGCATCCCATACACCGGATACTCCCGATGCCGGATCGCCATGATCTCCCCGTCCTCCGTCTGCGCCGAGATCTCCAGACAATCCGGAAGCCCCTCCGACTGCACGGCAAGGGAGTGATACCGCGCCACCTTCAGCGGAGACGGCACGCCCTCAAAAATCCCGGTGCCGGAGTGGCGGATCACAGACTGTTTTCCGTGCAGCAGATTTTTCGCGTAGGAGACTGTCCCGCCCAGCGCCTCTCCGATACACTGGTGTCCGAGACAGATGCCGAGAATCGGCACCTTGTCATAGAACGCGCGAACCAGATCCATGCAGATTCCGGCCTCCTTCGGATCCTTCGGCCCCGGCGAGAGGACAATTTTCTCCGGCTGCATTGCGCGAATTTCGTCAATCGTAATCTTATCGTTCCGGACGACACGGATATCATCCGCAAAAATTCCCATGAACTGGTACAGATTGTAGGTAAATGAATCGTAATTATCAATGAGTAAAATCATAAGTTCTCCTCCGTCACCAACGTCTTCGCCAAAGCCATCACCTTATTGTAGCACTCCTGATACTCCTTTTTGGGAACGGAGTCCGCGACGATGCCCGCACCCGCCTGCAAATATACCTTTTTCCCCTGCTTTACCATCGTGCGGATCGTGATGCAGAAATCCATGTCACCGGAAAAGTCCACATACCCGGTCGCACCGCCGTAGAGTCCACGGCGGGTCGTCTCCAGCTCATCGATAATCTCCATGGCGCGAATCTTCGGCGCGCCGCTCAAGGTTCCAGCCGGGAGGAAGGATGCAACCAGATCCAGCGGATGGCAGACACCCTTTTTTCGTCCCTCCACCAGAGAGACGATGTGCATCACGTGGGAGTAATACTGCACCTTCATAAATTCCGTGACCTTCACCGTTCCGAACTCGGAAATACGCCCCATGTCATTTCGCGCCAGATCGACCAGCATCACATGCTCCGCCTGCTCCTTCTCATCCGCCAGAAGCTCCTCCGTCAGCGCAATGTCCTCCTCCTTCGACTTCCCGCGCGGACGGCTGCCCGCGATCGGACAGGTATATACCCGGTTGCCCTGCTGTTTCACGATCATCTCCGGCGAGCTGCCGATCACCTCAAAGTCCCCGTAATTATAGTAGTACAGATACGGCGACGGATTGATCTCCCTAAGATGCTTGTAGAGGGTAAATCCGTCCTGACCGGTCTCTATCGTCCACCGCTGGGAAAGCACCGTCTGGAAAATATGTCCCTCGCGGATGTAATGGCGGATTCTCTCTACCTTTTCACTGTACTCCTCCAATGTGTTTGTTTTGTGGACAATCTTTCCGTCTCGGACAAAAGCGCTGTCCCTGTGATTCTCCGGACGATCCGTCCGCGCCCCGTCGATCATTCCGGCCGCCGCGGACAATGCACGTTTTTTCCCTTCCTCATTATCCTCGTCCAGAACAATGGCCGTCATGGTTTCGGACACATGATCTACGACAAGGAAGCGTGTCATCAGCATCATCTGGATCGTCTCAATCCCGATATCATCCGGATTATTGTCCGGCAGATCTTCCGTATAGCGAATATAATCATAACCGAGATTGCCCACCAGCCCGCCGGTAAAAGAAAGCTCGTGATTATCCTTCCGAATCTCAAACTCGCTATAGTATTCCTTCAGGCGCTCGTGGGGATTTCCCTCCCGCACCTCCTCGGAGCCGTCCGTCCTTGTGATGACAAGCGCGTTTCCGCGCGAGGTGATGATCTCCTCCGGCTCCGCGCCGAAGATGGTAAACATATCATAATTTTTATCATAGCTCTCCAACAGAAAGCCCTTCTTCTTTCCTACCAGATTTTCATACATTTCGATCGGCGTCTCATTTATGATGCTCACCGTTTTTTTGTAAAGCTTTAAAACTCGCTTCATACCGCTGTCTCTCCTGATTGAATTTTGAAACTAAAAAAGCCCCGTGACTGCATAAACTGCAATCAGGGACGAATCATCGTGGTGCCACCCTTGTTCATCGACGGGTACCTGACAGAAGACACCCAGTCGACCTCATCCGATACAGAATCTCATACCGGCTGCTCCGCAAGCGGGCATCCCGATCCTCTCGATCCGATATCTTCCCTCTGTAACGTGAGGACACGGCGACTGCTACTCGGCGGTATATACGTTTCGCAGAAGCATCTCACAAACCCATTCCTCTCACACTTGCTCACCGGCTTTCAGCCGCACCGGCTCTCTGTAGGGCAGTCTGTAAAAGTACTCTTTTTGCTCATCGACTTTATCTTTTCACTTTCTCTATACTACCACCGCGGCTTTGATCTGTCAACCGCTGCGCAAAAAATCATCCGTGTCATTTTCACTTTTCTCCGGTGATCGTGACCAGCTCCGACAGGTCAAAAAAAGAATCCGGCAGGGAAATACTGCTCTTGATTTTCTCCTCAATCACCGCAGCATCGATTCCGAAAC
>JAJQBV010000137.1:2646-9232 GCA_021203115.1 Clostridiales bacterium
CGTTCACCTGCATCAGGAAAACTCCGGCAACAAAAGCGGCGGAAAGAAAGAGTCTCACCTTAAAGAAACTCCTCGGCGCAGCCTCCGTATCGCTATGCTCCCGTTCCTCGCGCCCGCGCTTTTCCGGCCGCGCATCAAAGCTGTTTCGCGCCTCCTCGACATACTGCTTTCGATCATAATACCGCTGCTGATCCAATATACAAATCTCCATGCGGAATCGTTACTACATTTTTATGAATCAGACAAACAAATATGACTCCTGTCCGAAATTATATCCCGAGGAAATCAGACAAATGTGAAAACCCGCCTTGCAGATAATTTGAAATATCTTTATCCTCCCGGTTTAACAGGCAGTCCGTGAGAAGAAAGACCTCCATTCCGGTCTCACGGGCGACCATGTCCTCCTCGACATCATTGCCGACCATCAGACACTCTTCGGGCGCGACGCCAAGATGCCGTGCCACCTCCAGATAGTAGGACAGATTCAGCTTGCAGTAACTGATATTCTCGTATGTCGTATACCACTCGAAGTCGTCCGGCTCCAGACCCGCCCAGCGGATGCGGCTCTCTGTGGCGATCGCCGGAAACAGCGGATTCGTGGCAAGCGCCACACGGTATCCGGCCTTTTTCGCCGCAAATACGGTCTCTGCTGCCTGCGGATTATAGTTGCAGAACATTTTCGCCTGCTGAAACTCCACTCGGTAGAACTCTTCAAATATATCATAGTCCTTCAGGGAGTCCTCGCCGTAGATAGAGGTGAAGGCACGCCAGAAAACCTTGTCGTTCGTACAGCTCCCGTCGTTTACAACCATCGCTTTCGTTCCTGCCCAGACAGACTCGATCAGCTTCTTCGGTTCATAACCATGCGGCGCCATTTTCTGTGCCAGAAATTCAAAATATCCGTTTGTAAATTTATCCTGATCCATGGGAAGCAGCGTCCCGTCCAGATCAAATAAGATCATCTGCATCTGTTTTCTCCCATGCAAGCTCCGTATAAAAGCAACTGTGATTTCCGGTATGGCAGGCCGCACCGACCTGAATAACCTTCGCAAGAATCGTATCCCTGTCGCAGTCAATCTTTAATGATTTTACATACTGGAAATGCCCGGATGTCAGCCCCTTCACCCACAGCTCGTTGCGGCTTCTGCTGTGATAGGCCATTCTTCCGGTCTGCAGCGTGCAGTGATAGGCTTCCTCATCCATATAAGCCAGCATGAGAACCTCGTCCGTCTCGTAATCCTGCACAACAACCGGTATCATATCATCCGCGTTCCGCTTCAGGGATGTCCAATCCATGGCGGCTTTGAGTTCTGTTCTGTTTTCCATACCTACAAACTGCCTTTCGTCGATAATACATCCGTAATGCGCGTGTCAAACGATGACGCCTCATCCAACGCCTTTCCGAACGCCTTAAACAGCGCCTCGATCATGTGGTGGCTGTTGTATCCGGATAAAATTTTCAGGTGGAGATTCATTCCCGCAGCGTAAGAGACGGCGTAGAAAAATTCACGCACCATTTCCGTATCCCTATCCCCCACTTTTTCCGTAGGTAAATCGGCGTCCATCACGAAGTAAGGGCGGCCGGACAGGTCGATGGCAGCCAGTGCGAGCGTCTCATCCATGGGAAGAATCATACTCCCGAAGCGGCGGATCCCCTTCTTGTCCCCGATCGCCTCGCGGATGGCCGTGCCCAGAACAATGCCGGTATCCTCGACCGTGTGATGGCAATCCACTTCCAGATCACCTTCCACACGAACCTCCAGATCAAAAAATCCATGCCTTGCAAAACCGGATAGCATATGGTCAAAAAAACCGATGCCCGTCGCAATCGTCTGCTTTCCGCTCCCGTCCAGATCGAGCGTCAGGTCGATGTCTGTCTCATTCGTCTTTCTCTTTACGTTTGCAATTCTGTCCATACCCGCAGTCGCTCCTTTTCTTTTTCTGTCCTTCCTGTTACCGTCCGTCACATTCCTCATCCTCAAAGCGCACCAGCACGGAATTCGCATGTGCGGTCAGCTTCTCGCACTGCGCGAACTGCGCGATATCTTTGTATACACCCTGAAGCGCCTCCCGCGAATAGGAAATAATGCTGGATTTTTTGATGAAATCATCCACCGAAAGCGGCGAGAAAAACCGCGCCGTCCCGTTGGTCGGCAGAACATGGTTCGGTCCCGCAAAATAATCACCCAGCGGCTCACTGGAATACTCCCCGATGAAAATGGCTCCGGCATTTTTGACTTTGGTCATCACCTCAAACGCATTGGCCGTGACAATTTCCAGATGCTCCGACGCGATCTCGTTGACCGTTTCAATCGCCGTGTCCAGATCCGGCGCAATCAGAATATATCCATAATTTTCCAAAGACTTCTCAATGATTGCCTTTCGGGACAACTTCGCAAGAAAACTGTCAACCTCCCCGGAAACCTGCTTCGCAAGCGTCTCGCTCGTCGTGATCAGAATTGCGGACGCCAGCTCATCATGCTCCGCCTGCGACAGAAGATCCGCCGCCACGTAGCGCGGGTTTGCCGTTTCATCCGCGAGCACCAGAATCTCGCTGGGTCCGGCGATGGAATCGATACTCACATAACCGAAGACTGCCTTCTTCGCCAGTGCCACATAGATATTGCCGGGTCCTACGATCTTATCCACCTTCGGAATACTCTCTGTCCCGAAGGCCATGGCCGCGATTGCCTGCGCGCCGCCCACCTTGAACACACGGTCGACACCGGCTTCCCGCGCCGCCACCAGTGTCGCGGGATTCACTTTGCCGTCCCGCCCGCAGGGCGTCGTCATGATGATCTCCTCCACACCGGCCACACGGGCAGGAATAATGTTCATCAGCACGGACGACGGATAAACCGCCTTGCCGCCCGGAACATAGACGCCGGCCTTCGCGATCGGAGTCACCTTCTGCCCGAGCATCGTCCCCGGAATCGTGCTGTCAAACCAACTGTATTGGCGCTGTTTTTCATGATAAGTCCGGATGTTTTCCTTCGCCTTCCGTATCACATCAAGGAGCGCCGGATCAACCGCGGCGTATGCCTCGTCCATCTCCGCCTGCGTCACCTCCACCGTCTCCGCAGTCAGCTTTGCGCCGTCGAAGCGCTCCGTGTAATCAAACACCGCCTCATCCTGCCGCTCTCTCACATCCGCGATAATCGCGTTTACACTTGCCTCATATTCTGAATAATTATTCGGGCTGCGCTTTAACAGATCCGCTAAAAGGTTGCTGATCGTATCGCGCGTCAGTTGTAAAGTACGCATGATCTTTGATCCCTCCGTATAAATGATTCCTGTTTACAGCTGTATCTGTCTTTACACCGGGCCGTGATCTTTCGAGATCAGGCCGCGCAGATTTGTAATCAGCCGCTGGATGCGCTCCTGCTCCAGCTTCATGCTCACCGGATTGACCACCATCCGCGCCGTAAGGGGGCAGACCTCCTCCAGCACGACCAGCCCGTTTTCCTTTAAGGTAGAACCGGTCTCCACGATATCCACGATCACATCCGCCAGACCCACAATGGCTCCCAGCTCCACCGAGCCGTTTAGCTTGATGATCTCCACGGTCTGATGCTTTTTGTTATAAAAATAGTCCTTTGCGATCCGCGGATATTTTGTCGCCACCCGAATCTGCTCGTGGTGCCGCAGCAGCTCCCGCGATGACTCCGGCCCGCAGACACACATCCGGCAGGCGCCGAATCCGAGGTCGAGAACCTCATAGATATTCCGCCCCTCTTCCAGAATCGTATCCCGGCCGACGATACCGATATCCGCCGCTCCGTACTCCACATAGGTCGGGACATCCGGTCCTTTCGCCAGAAAGAAGCGAAGCTTCAGCTCCTCATTGACAAAGATCAGCCTGCGGGTATCCTTGTCCTTCATTTCCTCACAGGTGATGCCGATCTCCTCAAACATTTTCAGGGATGTTTTCGCGAGACGGCCTTTTCCCAATGCAAACGTCAAATAACGCATATTATCTTCTGATTTATCCTTTCTCTTTTCTGTTGTTACAGATAAAACACAATATCCTGCACATGAAACTGCTCCGCATACCGGCGATAAGTTTCCTCCGTGTTTGTCTCCGTGACGGGCATCATCTCCACATTTTCCCCCTCCCGCCGGAGCACGATCGCATCGCGTATCGCGTCCGTATGGCGTTCCGGCGTATAGACAAACCACTTGGCCCGGTTTTCCAGCGGGATCCGGATATTCTGGCGCTGCAGAGCATTCATCAGCTTCTCGATCGTGACCGCAAAGCCGATGGCCGGCGCGTCCTTTCCGAAATGGCGGAGGAGATGATCGTAGCGTCCGCCCCGCACAACGGCCTCCCCGCTTCCGAAGGTGTATCCGGAAAAGATAATTCCGGTGTAATAGTGCAGACCGGACACCATCGCCATCTCATAAAAGACATATTGCTCCACCTTATAAATGCGCAGCAGGTCTTCCAGCTGTTCCAGCCTTTGAAGCGCACCGTCGATTTTCGGATAATCCTTCGCCCTCGTTCTGGCCTCCTGCAGCTTCACCTTCGTCAGCATCACATCCTTTAAAAGCCCGAACAGCCATGTGAGATTCTCATTTAATCCCGCATGGGCAATGATATCCTCCACGCCGTAAAAGTTCCGGTTCAGAAGCAGATCGCGAATCTGATTCTCCGTCTCCTCACCGAGACTGGCCGCCTCAAAGAGACCGTTCAGAAAATCCACATGACCGACACTGACCTGAAACTCCTTCAGCCCCGCGCCGAGCAACAGCTGTACTGTCAGGGCAATCATCTCGGCGTCCGCCTCCACGGAGGCATCCCCGATATACTCCGCGCCGGACTGCGTGCTTTCCTTCAAAAGTCCCTGATAGCTGCTGTTATTGATAAACGTATTCCCGGTATAACAAAAACGGATCGGCAGTTCATCCTCCATGTAATATTTGGAAACACAGCGGGCAATCGAGGGCGTGATATCCGGCCTCAAAACGAGCGTGTTTCCCTCCCGGTCAAAAAACTTATACAGATCCTTCGACGGCGTTGTGCCGATTTCCTTGCCGAAAATATCAAAAAACTCAAAGGTCGGCGTCTGAATCAGATGATAACCGAATGATTTTAAAATCGTGTTGATCTTTTTTTCCAGAATGGATTTTCTCTCGCATTCGTCACTGTAAATGTCACGCACACCCTCCGGCGTGTGTAATAACTGATTTCCCATAAAACCTCCTGTCTGTCGGCTGATCCTGCCACCCAGACACTTTAGTCTGCTAATATGCTACTATGATAGCACGTGAAACATCGCTATTATAATGTGGGCGAGACAGAAAGTCAAGCCCTGCCCAACTCATTTTTTCGATTTTCCGGAAACTACGCACATGTTTGCGCTATGCCTCCCCGCGCTGCTCCAGATCTCTCTGAAGCGGTTCCAGATAAGGGACCATGAGGCCGCCGTGCATCTGAAAGAAAAATCCTTCATCCAGCTCTTCCCGACGAATACTCTTTCGCCCGCCGGAAACGCTGCGGTCCCAGAAGTGCTGCAGCTCCTCATAGCGAAGATAATAAAACTCGTCCCGATGTGAGAAAAACAGAATCAGAAAAGCGACGCCGCGCTGCTGTTCAAAATCACGCATGAAGCGCACCTGATGCTCATGGACATTCTGCAGCGGGAATGTATCTGTCTGACATTCCTTTGCGTCGAAACAGACCGGTATTCCCTGCACGGCACCGATGTAGTCCACGGTACTCTTCTGGTCAAAATATGCCAGCGTGATGTGACGGCTCTCCTTATCGATCTGAATGGGCGTGATCGGCGTCGGAATCTTCTGAATCAGAGCCAGCCCGCTCTCCAGATACTTTTCATTGGTTCGGTTGATAAACTCCTCCAGCGTGGATCCCCGAAGCCCCCTCGAATTCCATGTCGCCATCGTTACAAAATCCCCCGATTTGTCAGCTCCTCTGACTCATAGTAAAGCATGTTCTCCTGCACCGGGGAAAATACCCCGTCCTGCAGTGGAGGCGTGGTGATGCCGCGGGTTGGCTGACGAATCTGCCAGAAATTCTCCAGATCAACGCCGTCGATCCGGCTCAGGAAGGTTCGGATCACCGTGCCGTGACAGAGAACCAACACATGATTCACGGCGGGATCCGCCTCCAGCGGCCGCAGCTCATGCTCCATAAAATCATCGATGCGCGCAAAAACTTCCTCGTAGGACTCGCCGGTCTCGTCCGCTGTGTAAAGCCCCGGATGAGAAAAACAGTTGACAATATTTTCATCCTGATCGCGGATATCCTTCAGGCGGATTCCCTCATATTTGCCGAAGCTCATCTCGCGAAGCCGGTCATCAATCCGGAACGAATCGCCTTCAACGATCTCACGCTCCGTCCCGCCATCTTTTACCGGATTCAGCGTTTTCTGTGCGACGATTTTTGCTGTCTCCACCGCACGGACTAACGGGCTTGTGTAAATCCGGTCAAAACAAATGCCGTCCCGCTTGAAACCGTCCGCCGAGAGCTTCGCCAGCTCCACCCCGAGATCGGTCAGCCCGATGTCGGAGGAACCCTGTATCTTCCTCGCTTTGTTCCAGTAAGTCTCGCCGTGTCTCATTATAT
>JAJQBV010000015.1 GCA_021203115.1 Clostridiales bacterium
TTCAAGGCTTGGAGCGATTCTTTAACTGTACTAACTGTCAAAGACGGGATTATACGGTTTTTTCTATTTAAAGTCAAATCCTTTTCTTTACACTTCACAGAAAATCTGTTATCGTAACCGTTAGAAAACGATTACCCTGAAACGGAGGAATTTTCATGGCTCTTGACGGGATTGTCGTCGCCAATCTGGCATACGACCTGAACCGGGAACTTACAAACATCCGCATAAGCAAGATTTCACAGCCGGAGGCGGATGAGTTGCTGCTCACGCTGAAGGGAGGCAGCGGTCAGAAGAGACTTCTGCTCTCCGCAAACGCATCCCTTCCGCTGGCCTATCTGACAGAACGGAACAAACCGGCGCCCCTGACGGCGCCTAATTTCTGCATGCTTCTGCGCAAGCATATTGCAAACGGGCGGATCCTGTCGGTATCCCAGCCCTCTCTGGAGCGCGTGCTGATTTTTGAGGTGGAGCATCTGGACGATCTCGGCGACCTGCGCACCAAAAAGCTGATCATTGAGCTCATGGGAAAACACAGCAATATTATCTTCACGGACGAGAAAGGAATGATTTTAGACAGCATCAAGCACATTTCCGCACAGGTGAGCTCCGTCCGCGAGGTTCTGCCCGGCCGTGAATACTTTATCCCGGCGCAAAAAGGGAAAAAAACACCGCTGACGGAGACAATCGACGGGTTTCTGCAGACGGTACCAACCCAGCCGGCCACGGCCGCAAAGGCGATCTACGGTTCCTACACCGGCATCAGTCCCCTCATCGCCAACGAGGTCTGCTACCGCGCGAACGTGGACGGCGGCGCGCCCTGCGCCTCTGTCGCGGAGCAGGAATGGGTCAATCTCGCCTCGCAGTTTGTCTCTGTCATGGCACAGGTGCGCGAAGGACAGTTTGCACCCTGCATTCTCCGGAAGGACGGGGAGCTAACGGAATTCTCCTCTGTCCCCCTGTATTCTTACGCAGACTGCACCGCGGAGCCCTGCGCCTCGATCTCCCGTGTTCTGGAGAGTTTCTACGCAGAAAAAAGCGCCTACACCCGGATCCGCCAGAAGTCCTCGAATCTCCGCCACATTGTCAACACACATCTGGAGCGGAACCGCAAAAAATATGACTTACAGCAAAAACAGCTAAAGGACACGGAAAAGCGCGATAAATACAAGGTCTACGGCGAGCTGATCCACACCTACGGCTATCAGGTTCCGGAAGGCGCAAAGAGCTTTGAGGCTCTGAACTATTACACCGGCGAGACGATTACCGTGCCGCTCGACCCCGCCATCCCCCCGATGGAAAATGCAAAAAAATATTTTGACCGGTACGGTAAGCTGAAGCGGACGTTTGAAGCGCTGACCGAGCTCGTCGATGAAACGAAAATGGAGATCGACCACCTGGATTCCGTCGCCACTGCG
Organism: Clostridiales bacterium; assembly: GCA_021203115.1. GTDB lineage: Bacteria > Bacillota > Clostridia > Lachnospirales > Lachnospiraceae > Eubacterium_I. Next base: position 1,416 of record JAJQBV010000015.1, read on the forward strand.
CTCGACCTTGCCCAGTCCGAGGGAGATTTCGCCCAGATTCGAGAAGAACTGATACAGAGCGGCTACATTCGCCAGCGCTACTCAAAGAAAAAACAGCAGCAGCAAAAAAGCCGCCCCTGGCACTATCGCAGCTCGGACGGCTATGATATCTATGTCGGCAAAAACAACCTCCAGAACGACGAACTGACCTTCCGTTTCTCCGAGGGAAACGACTGGTGGTTTCACGCAAAACAGATGCCCGGCTCCCACGTGCTGGTGAAGGCCAAGACCGGTGAGCTGCCCGACCGGACCTTCGAGGAGGCCGCACGCCTCGCCGCCTACTACTCAAAGGGACGTGAATCCGAGAAGGTGGAGATCGACTACCTGCAGAAGAAGAATGTGAAAAAGCCAAACAAGAGCAAGCCCGGCTTCGTCGTGTACTACACGAACTATTCCATGGTGAGCGTACCGGATATCACGGGAATTGAGTCCGTGTCGGAATAAACCGCATCATACGTCAGATTTACAGATTCAGCAGGGAAAAGTCCTCTCCCGCGTAAACCCGCAGGCGCTCGCGGAGCGCCCGATGCGACGGATCTGTCAGCCCCGGATCCTCGCGAAGCAGCTGCGCGGCTTCCCGGGAGGCTTTTTCCATAAGGCCTGCATCCTGATAGATATCAGCCAGACGAAACCGGAACTCTCCGCTCTGGCGGATTCCGAAAAAGTCCCCCGGCCCGCGAAGCTTTAAATCCTCCCCGGCGATAAAAAATCCGTCGTTTGACTTGTTCAGAACCGCAAGCCTTGCGTTCTCCCCCTCCTGTGCCGTTCCCTGCATGAAAATACAATAAGACTGCGCATCCCCGCGTCCCACACGTCCGCGGAGCTGATGAAGCTGTGCCAGCCCGAATTTCTCGGCATTCTCAATCATCATGACCGTGGCGTTTGCCACGTCCACGCCCACCTCGATCACAGTAGTCGATACCAGAACCTGAATCCGGTTCTCCAGAAACGCCTCCATAATCTGATTTTTCTCTTCCGCTTTCATCCTGCCGTGAAGCCCCGCGACGCGGATCTCATCCGGAAACACCTTCCGCAGCCGCTTCACATAATCCAGAACATTCTCCCCCTCCGAATGCTCTGTCTCCTCCACCAGCGGACAGATGACATACGCCTGATGGCCCTCGCGCACCTGATTCTCAATAAAACGGTACGCCTTTTCACGAAAAGACGTATCTACGACACAGTTCCGGATGGGCCTGCGTTTCGCCGGAACCTCGTCGATCACAGAGATATCCATATCCCCGTAAAGAATAATCGCAAGCGTCCGCGGGATTGGTGTCGCGCTCATCACAATAATATGCGGATGCGGACCTTTCCTGAAAAACGCTTCCCTCTGCTTCACGCCGAAGCGGTGCTGCTCATCCGTAATCACCAGCGCAAGGCGGTTGTAGGTCACCTTGTCCTGAATCAGTGCATGCGTTCCCACAATGAGCGCGGACTTCTCCCGCTCCAGCGCGGTATACGCCTCCCGCCGTTCTCTCGCCGTCAGAGACCCGGTCAGAAGAATAACCGGATAGGAAAGTTCCAGACGCTGCGTCAGCTCCGTAAGCCTCTGCGCATGCTGTCTGGCCAGCACATCAGTCGGCGCCATGATCGCGGACTGGTATCCGCTGTTGGCGCAATCCAGCATCGCCAGAAATGCGACGATGGTTTTGCCCGAACCGACATCCCCCTGAATCAGGCGCTGCATGACATGTTCCGACCGCATATCCTCCTGAATCTGTCGGATCGTCCGCTGCTGCGCACCGGTAAGCGGGTAGGGAAGCTTTTCTGTCAGGGAGGCGACAAAATCCGCGTCATCTGCCCTCTGCATGCCGGGCTGAATCATGGTAAACTCATTTTTCAGAACCATAGACTGATCCCTGGTGAGCTGCATACAGAGGATAAAAAAGAAAAACTCATCAAAGACGAGACGGTTCCGCGCCGTGATGCAGCTCGCCTCGTCAGCGGGAAGATGGATGTTTTTTAAGGCATAATTGTATTCACAGAGCGAATTGCGCACGCGGACATCCTCCGGCAGATATTCCATCTCCAGCGGAATATCCGCAAGCGCCGCCTCCACGGTCCGGATCACCAGCTTGTTGGAAAGTCCTTTGGTCAGTCCATAGATGGGGCGAAGCGTTTTCTGCGCCGCTTCATAGCTCTCCCGCGGCAGAATCTCCGGCTGCTCCATGTAATACCGGCCGTCCTTTTCCGTCACTTTCCCGTAAAAGACATAAAAGCCGCCCGCCTTTACGACAGAACAGATATACGGCGCGCGAAACCACAGGATGCGGATCGTCCGGTTTTCACCGGACACATCCAGAACTGCCGTCTTCAAATGAGAGCGCACATGGACGGAGGGACTCTTCGGCGCGCGGGCAAAAACCGCATTTTTCTGTTCCGGGACAAACGTGTCCGGGTCACAGATCTGCGGATATCGCTCATAATCCCGCGGAAAATACAGGAGTATATCACCGACGGTGCATACTCCTATTAAGTGAAACAATTCTTCTGTTTTCGGGCCGATTCCTTTCAAACTGCTGATCGGAAAATCCGGTTTCATGCAAATCTCCCTTCCAAAAATACAGCGGCGGTCACTCTACGGAAATAAGGTAGTAATAGATGGGCTGTCCGCCGTTCTGAACCTCCACTTCGCACTGCGGATAGGTCTCCTCCAGGCGGGCGCTGATGGCAGCGGCGGAATCCTCCGCGACATCTTCCCCGTAATAAACACAGATAAAGGAAGACTTCTCGTCCACCATGTGCGAGACCATCTCGCCGACAACCGCATCCAGATCGGCGCCCGCGGAGAGAATCGAGGAGTCTCCGATTCCCATGTAATCGCCTGCCTTAATGTCCATCCCGTCCAGCGAAGTATCCCGGACAGCGTAGGTCACCTGACCGGTTTTGACGGTGTCGATCAGCTCGATCATCGTATTTTTGTTATTCTCGGGGCCGGCCTCCGGCACGAAGTTAATCATAGCCGTGATTCCCTGCGGCACCGTCCGGGTCGGAATCACAATGATTTCCTTCCCCTCTGTCATCTCCGCCGCCTGGTTGGCCGCCAGAATAATGTTCTTGTTATTCGGAAAAATAAAGATCGTCCCATAATCCAGCGAATCGATCGCGTTGAACATATCCTCCGTGCTCGGATTCATCGTCTGGCCGCCCTCGATAATGCAGTCGACGCCGAGTCCGCGGAAAACCTCATTGATCCCGTCACCGATGGATACGGCGATAAATCCGATCTCTTTGGATGGAGCATCACTCTCCGCGTAGCCGCCCACGCCGGTCTTATCCTGAATGGACATCCCCTGCTCCTCCGGCTGTGTAATGTCCTGCTTTTTGCTCTGTTCCTCCGCCTGCTCCTTCGCAAGCCGCGCCGCGTCCTTGATCAGCTTTTCCTGATGCTCCTCGCGCATATTATCAATCTTGATACGGCTCAGGGAACCGAAGGTCAGCGCCTTCTGCAAGACTAATCCCGGATCATTGGTGTGAACATGTGTCTTGACGATCTCTTCGTCCGCCACCAGCACAATGGAATCTCCCATGGAATTTAAGAACGCGCGGTACGCATCCTCCTCAACCACCGTCATGGGCTTGTCCAGAACAATGATAAACTCGGTACAGTAGCCGAAACGAATCTCCTCCTCCGTCTGCGCGGAAATCTTTACCACGCCAGATGAAGCCTCCGATGCCTCCATCTGATAATCCGTCGTCTTTCCAAGGAACGCATCCTGCGCCCCCTTTAAAACCTCCACCAGTCCCTGCCCGCCGGCATCCACGACACCGGCCTGCTTCAACACGGGAAGCATCTCCGGTGTCATCGCGAGAACGCGCTCCGCCTCGGCAATGATCGCCGCGATATAATCCTCCATGGGACATTCATCCTCACAGGCAAGCTCAAGCGCCTTGTCCGCCGCGCCTTTGGCCACGGTGAGAATCGTTCCCTCCTTCGGCTTCATAACCGCCTTGTATGCGGTCTCACAGGCTTTCTGCGCCGCCTCGCATAAAACCAGCTTATCCAGCGTCTCATAGCCTTTTATCACATTGGTGAATCCGCGGAATAGTTGGGACAGGATCACGCCGGAATTGCCGCGTGCGCCGCGGAGCGATCCGGTCGATATCACTCTGGCAAGCTCCTCCATCGCCGGCTCGCCGAGCGACGGGATCTCCTTTGCCGCCGACAGTATCGTCATGCTCATATTGGTTCCCGTATCCCCGTCCGGTACCGGAAATACGTTTAATTCGTTAATCCATTCTTTTTTGACCTCAAGATTCTTTGCGCCCGCCACAAACATATTGGCTAAAAGCGCAGCATCTATCGTCTGTCTGTCCAACCGTCTATCCTCCTTAGTCAATTACTCTGACGCCTTCCACAAAGATATTGATCTTATCGACTGTCAATCCCGTAAACTCCTCTACTCTGTACTTGACCGTGTTCATCAGGTTATCCGAAACAGCGGCGATGCTGACGCCGTAAGATACAATGACATGAAAATCTAGTGTGATCTTGTTCTCCTCCGTGATCTGCACGGTGATCCCGTGATTCAGATAATCTCTCTTCAACAGCTTTACAAGACCATCCTTCATATTGACCGCGGCCATGCCGACGATACCGAAACACTCCACGGCCACCGAACCGGCGCAGGTCGCCACCACTTCAGAGTCAATGCTGACCGTGCCCAGTGAATTTTGTATAATTCCTCTCATAAGATCTACCTCCTGTATGTTCTTCATTATAAACAGATTTCCGGCAAAAAGGAATAGTGAATTTCGCAAATACGCTATTTCTCCTCTTTTTTTCGCGATTTTTAAAAATAATCCTTGCAATCACCGTTCTCTTCTGATAAAATACATTCGTTGTGAGCTCAGAAGTATTTCACGGCTTAGTAAACGCTAAGGAGGTGCAGTCATGGCAAAGTGCAGTGTATGTGGCAAGAGTGTTCATTTTGGCAAAAAGGTGAGCCATTCTCATAGAAGATCAAGCAAGATGTGGAAGCCGAATGTGAAAAAGGTCAGATGTGTTGTGAATGGTACACCGCAGAGGCTGTATGTATGTACATCCTGCCTGAAGAGCAACAAAGTAGAGCGCGCTTAAGCAAAGGCTGTTGCCGCTCTCATAAAATTTCACGGCAAAAAAGACTCGCAGATGCGGGTCTTTTTCTTTTCCGTATCAATATCAGGATTCGCCAAACAGATAATATCCCATAACCAGAAAGGCGCCTGCCAGCAAAACGCCCACAAAACCATTCGGGACAAACAGCATAAACAGCATGCCTGTGCCGAACCAGAACATAATAAATCCCAGCAGCTGTCTGAAATCGTGACCGAACATCGTCAAACACCCTCCTTTGTACAGTATATGTGCAAAGCAGGGAATTGGTGAATCCTATTCGTCTTCGATATTCAGCTTTTCCTTGAGATCCTTCGCCGCCTCCTCGCGGGCCTCCTTTCGCGCCTCGGCCTTTTCCGGGTTTTTCTTTTCTTCCATCTTGTTCATAAACTTGTTGACAAAATCAGGGATCATATCCAGAATCTTTGAAATATTATCCTGATTCTTCACACTGACCATGCGCGTCATCCCGTCCTTGATCACAAGAACCGATGAGGGAGAAATCTTCGCGCCGACCCCACCGCCGCTGTTTTTCTTTTTTTCACCGATAAACGCGCCCGCACCCATGCCGAAGGAGACATCCACCAGCGGGAGCAGGATCGTATCATCAATATAGATCGGCTCTCCCACCACCGTTTTGGAGGACACAAACGCATCCATCCCCTTGACCAGAGAGTCCACTGTCTTCTGAAAAGTTCCGTTTGTTCCGTTATTGTTTGTCTCTGCCATTCCGAAAACCTCCTGCCGTTTTCACATCCTGTAGAAAATATGTTTATGATTTCTTTTCTCTCAGTGCGCCGATAAAACGTCTGAAATTCTTTTGCCCAAACCACCGGACCAGCATCCGGACCGCGTGAAACAGCATCATATGCCCTTTCAGCCGGATATTCCCGCGGATAAAGGTCTCTTCAGTCTCAAAGTCCGGCGTGACCTGAAGGTCCGTCTGATAGAAAAGCGGGATTAGCGCCAATCCCCCCACCACCTGTCCGGTAACGGACCGGTCATCAAAGCCGAACACTTTCTGCCCGCGAACCTGTCGGGGACGCACATGAAAGAGAAAATCCATAAGCCCCGGCCAGACTGCATCCATCAGCTCGTAATCCCGAACCAGTCCCACCACATGTGTCACGGTGGCGGCGACCCCGGCCGCCCTCTGAAGCGGTCCGCGCTCCGCGTCCTCTTTGTCCTCTTTCGTTTTTTTCTTTGCGGCTTTCCTCTGCTTCCGATTCTTCCTGCGCCTGCGGCGCTCCTCATCCAGAAAATCTATGCCGAAGAAGAGTACGGAAAGCACCATCTCGGTCTGTTCTCCGTACAGAAACCGAAATCGGACCAGCCCGAATCCCCACGAGATGCGAACGGCACATCTTTTCTGCTCCGTATCCGCGTCCAGCTCATACGAGACCGGGAGAAAGAGGAGGATAGCAAGGAGAGCGAGGAGGACGAGGACAATGATGCCTATGATCTTACATACGGATATGACAATCATCATACTTCGCATCCTCTGGTCTGTAATTGCTCCATATATGCGCTTACATCCGCATCCTGTCGGACACGGAAACACTCCGCAATCATCTGCTCCGTCAGCCGGAGCGCCTCCTGCCGCGTCGCGGCCATTCCGGCAATCCGCAGGCCGTCGCGCGGATAATTCTCCTGCAGCAAAAGCATACTGGGTATGATCTCCAGAACGGCATGTTCAGACTGCGGGAGCGCGATCAGGAAAACACACGGATGCACACGGCCGTTTGTAATCCGGTCCTGCATCTTCTTATGTCCGACACGGCATTGTTTCCCGATGTACATGTGATCGCACCAAATCATTTCGTCCCCCGACTGTTCTTCCTGACAGGATGCCCCGTTTTACTGTCCGTTATACCTCAAATCAGAAATATTTCTTACTGCCCCACAGGTTGCTCCGCTTCAGATCCTGATATTCGCTATACGCCGCCTCCAGAATCTGTTTCTCATTGGAAAACTTCAGAAGATGATAGGCTTCGTGGTACTTATAATATCCGGAGTCTACAAAAAATTCTTCTCTCTGCGGCCGGCTGTAATAGCTGTTCGCCATCATCAGATACCAGTGAACCTGTTTGCTGACGGTATCGCCCGGCACGGAAAATGTGTACTGGCTCTTGCCGACGTATTTGATAATGACCGGACGGGCGCCGGTCTCCTCTCTCACTTCTCTTGCGGCGGTATCCTTATACCCCTCACCGGGCTCCACTGTCCCCTTCGGGAGAACCCATTCTTCGTACTTGCCGCGATAGTTCTTGTACAGCAGCAAAATCTTCCCGCGGAATATAACCACACCACCACAACTGGTTGCCTCGATCATTGCAAGCCCTCCTGATGCGGTCTGGATACGCAGCCCACCCGATTCAAACGGCTGCGTAAAATTATTATTAGTATACGCTTTTCATAAGAAACATGCAAGCAAAAACCGGAATGCTCCGTGCTTTTCCGGTGAAATAAAAGAAGCCGGGGTATCCGAAACCCCGGCTCGTCAGTGGAGATAGCAGGACTCGAACCTGTGACCCTCTACACGTCAAGCAGATGCTCTC
>JAJQBV010000208.1:0-3979 GCA_021203115.1 Clostridiales bacterium
ACATAGATATATCCAAACATAAAGGCTCCTGCTGCATCCTCATGATTTCTTCACAAATGTCGTCCGGCACTTCGAACAGGTGATCTCAATCCTGCCCTTCCCCTTCGGGACGCGCACCTTCTGGCTGCAGTGCGGGCAATAGAAAAAGCGGTAATACTTCCTCTGCTCTCTCTCGCGCCTGCGCTCCTCTGCCGTCGGTCTGCGGTAGCTGCGCTGCTGCGACCGGCCGCCGTACCCTCCGCCTCTCCGAAAACGGGATGTGATATCCAGAAAACGGTCGTTCTCTGCACTGCGCTTCCCGGTATTTCGTGAAAGCATACGGAAATAAGTCAGAACGAGAAAAATCAATGCCGCGATCCAGAGGATCTGGTTCTTCACAAAAAGATTGATAATGATCAGAACCAGCGCGACAAGCGAAAGAAACTGATTCAGCTGATCATTGCCGTAACGGCCGTACATAAAATCCTGCAGCCTGTTTCTCATAAGCAGCAACACCTCACTTCAAATATCTGGTTTTATTTTACCCTTTGAAATAAGGCTGTCAACCATCCTGCCGTCTTTTTAGAAACATTTAATCTTTTGGAGCCTTCGTCCAAATCCGTCCGCTACTAAGATATCACAAAGGAAAAAGCGCCGCAAGGGCGCTTTTTACAGTCATGAGCAAAACGATAAGCCGGGTTCTGTCGTTGAGTGATCATCTGTCTTGGGCGGCCGTTGCCGGCCGCCTCGAGCAACCTGCCTGAAACTGGCGGGCCGCGTCATCGTTTCGTTTCGGTCTTGCTTCGGATGGGGTTTACATATGCCCCGGATGTCGCCACCCGGGCGGTAGTCTCTTACACTGCCTTTCCACCCTTACGTGAATAATTCACGCGGTATCTCTCTGTTGCACTTTCCCTGGAGTCGCCTCCGCCGGACGTTATCCGGCATCCTGCCCTGTGAAGCCCGGACTTTCCTCAGCTGCGGCCTTTCGGCGCCTGCAGCCGCGATCACCTGTCTTACTCACGGTCACTGTTCACACGGTAGCGAAAATAATAGCAGGTCCCGTATGAGCAGTGACATTAGTCATCTAGATTTGAAAACATCCCCCGCCCATAAACTCCCGCAAAATCGAGTTCGGGCCGATGTTCTCCCCCGGAACCGGAAGAACATAATCCAGAATCTTCAGCAGCCGTTTGGCCTCCTCATACTCCGGACAATCCCGGTCTATGGAAAACAGCAGGGGTTCCGCGTAACATTTTAACACACCCAGCTCATAAATCAAGGCCGTATTGAACATCACATCCGCCTCTTCCTGGAAAGGAAAAATATTTTTCTCCTCCCCACGGCCGACCGACGGCCACCGCGCCAGCGTCTCCCGCGCGGTCGTATTGCGCGTTCTGGCGTCCCGCACCAGGCGGCGGAACAGGCGGGTATCCGTCGTAGAGAGATTGTTCTGTGCGTCAATGTTTAAATGCGTCAATGCACTGATGTATATTTTAAACTTATTTTCCCGCGGAAGACGGCTGGTCAGCTTTTCATTCAGGCCGTGGATGCCCTCGATCACCAGCACATCGCCGTCCCGGATCTGCAGCGGCCGCGGGCGGTACTCCCGGTGGCCGGTCCGGAAATTAAAGACCGGCAGCGTGACGGCTTTCCCGTCCAGCAGATTCTCCAGACACCGGTTGAGCAGCGGGATGTCGATCGCCTCCAGGCACTCAAAATCCATCTCCCCGTTTTCATCCAGCGGCGTATCCTCCCGGTTCACATAAAAATCGTCCAGTGAGATCGGGTGCGGACGAAGGCCGTGGGCCGTCAGCTGAATCGACAGCCGATGGGAGAATGTCGTCTTCCCGGAAGAGGACGGCCCCGCAATGAGGACGATTTTCCTGCGGAGATCTCCCGCGATCTGCTCCGCGATCTCCCCGATCTTCTGCTCCATCCAGGACTCCTGCACCAGAACCAGATCCCGGATCCGGCCGTCGGCGATCACACGGTTTAAGTCGCCGATCGTGCGGACGCCCATGCTCTCTCCCCATGCGGCAGCGTCATCGATCGTCCGGAACAGCTTGTCCAGCGGATGAAACGCAGCCGCCGCGCGGGTATCTTTGTCCGGGAACATCAGCATAAACCCGTTCTGATACGGGATCAGGTCGAAATATCTGCAGATGCCGGTCGAACAGGCCAGATATCCGTAATAATAATCCCGGTAGCCGTCCAGCTCGTAGATATTCACACGGGAATTCCGCCGGTAACGGAAAAGGTTTGCCTTGTCCTCCCGGTGACAATCCTCAAAATAGCGAACCGCATCCCGGGTTCGTACCGACCGCTTTGTGACCGGCAGGTCGCGCGCAGCCATCTCCTGCATTTTTTCCTTTAATGCGAGAATGCGCGAAGGATCCGCCGGAAGGCAGGTATTTCCCTGACGAAATTCACAGTAATATCCCTGACCGATGGAATGCCGGACAATGACACGGATCTGTAAATCCGCGTTCCCGCCGCTGCCGCCGTCCGGAGAAGACTCCTCTCCGCCGTACAGCCGGTGCGCGGCCGCCTCCATGAGGAATGTCACCGTCCGCCGATATGTATTCCTGCCGGGTTTTTCCGCCGTTGTGACAAACTCCAGCTCTCCGTCCCCCTCCACTTCCTTGAAAAGCTCGCAGAGGTTGTGCTGATACCGAACCAGAATGATATCATCCGGATAGTCCTTCTGAAAGGAATCGGAGATCTCCCGAAAAGGGGTACCGGCCGGATATTCCAGATCCCGGTTCTGAATTTTTAAAATGGGCATAGGGTACCTCCATTCATCTATCGTTTACGCTATTGGCAACAGTTTAATGCGGCAAGCAGCAGATGCTTTTTCTCTATAAGTTCTCTGAATCTGCACTGATTTTTCGCGCTGTTATTTTCTTCCAATTTCTCCAGTATTTTTTCTGTGGTATCCAGTTCTTTTTCCAGCCACTGTTCTAATACCGGATGACGCACCGCGAGCAGCACCGGTCCGAAGGCATCCTCCATCTCCTGCCTTGCGATATCGGAGAAGGAGCGGAGTCCATCGGCTTCACCGGGATCGGCGGGAATCGGATCGTCATCCCCGCAGGGTTTCTGCCGCAGGGCCTTCATCATGGGATAGTATTTCCCATCCTCCTCTACCATGTCCTCCTCCGCAATGCGAAATCCGTTTTCCCGAATCCACCGACGGATCAGGGCAACATCAGACTGCGGCTGCAAAATCAGCTCCGTTACACCGGCCGGAACCGGTTTTGCAGAAAGGATGCGGTGCATCAGACAACCGCCCATACCGGCAATGAGAACCGTGTCCGCCTCCCCAGCCCCAAGCTGCTCCATACCGTCGGAAAGGCGGATCCGGATCCGATCCTCTAATCCGCATTCCCGGATATGCGCCTCAGCCCGGGAGAGCGGTCCCTCCCGCACATCCATGGCGATAGCGGACGGAATCACTCCTGTCTGACAGAGAAATATGGGTATGTAGCCGTGATCCGTGCCGATGTCCGCCAGACGGTTCCCGGGAGTCACCATGCCCGCCAGCGCAAGCAGGCGATGCGATAATTTTATTTTTCCTCCGGCAGGAGAATCGCATTTTTCCAAAGTATTCCTCCCCGGACAATCAATCCAGATAATCCCTGAGCTTCCTGCTGCGCGAAGGATGGCGCAGCTTCCGCAGCGCTTTCGCCTCGATCTGGCGGATGCGCTCACGGGTAACGTTAAACTCTTTTCCGACCTCCTCCAGCGTGCGCGCGCGGCCGTCATCCAGGCCGAAGCGCAGGCGCAGCACCTTCTGCTCGCGCTCCGTCAGCGTGCCGAGCACCTCCACCAGCTGCTCCTTCAAAAGCGTAAAAGCCGCCGCATCCGCGGGAATCGGCACATTTTCATCCGGAAGGAAATCGCCGAGATGGCTGTCCTCCTCCTCGCCGATCGGTGTCTCCAGAGAGACCGGTTCCTGAGAAATCTTCAGAATCTCGCGCACCCGCTCCACCGGCAT
>JAJQBV010000208.1:3989-9097 GCA_021203115.1 Clostridiales bacterium
ATTCATCTCCTCCGCGATCTCCTCCGGCGTCGGTTCGCGCCCCAGCTCCTGCAGGAGCTGTCTGGAAACGCGGATCAGCTTGTTGATCGTCTCCACCATGTGAACCGGAATCCGGATGGTCCGGGCCTGATCCGCGATGGCGCGCGTGATCGCCTGACGAATCCACCATGTGGCGTAAGTGCTGAATTTATATCCTTTCCGGTAATCGAACTTCTCCACCGCCTTGATCAGACCGAGATTCCCTTCCTGAATCAGATCAAGGAAAAGCATGCCGCGCCCCACATAGCGCTTTGCAATGCTGACCACAAGACGCAGGTTGGCCTCCGCGAGGCTCTTTTTGGCATCGGCGCCCTCATCGGCAATCACAGTCTGAGTGCGGATCTCCTCCTCGATCTCCGCGCGCTCCGCCGCGTCCTCTGTCTCCTCCAGACGCGACTTCAGTATCTCAATTTTCTCGGAGGCAACCGCCCCATCCTCCATCGCCTTCGCCAGAGTAATCTCCTCCTCCGCAGTCAGAAGAGGCACCTTGCCGATCTCCTTTAGGTACATGCGGACCGGATCCTCCAGACTGACGCCATCCGGCACCGTCAGGTCGATCTTTTCCACATCGACATCCGCCTCATTGTCCTCATCATCGATGAGAATCTCGTCGTCATCCTCCGCCATGCGCAGGACGTCCACATGGTTTGCCTCAAGATAGTCCAGAATCCGGTCGATCTGCTCCGAGCTCAGGTTGAAATCCTTGAAGAAATCGCTGACCTCCTGATACTCCAGCATGTTTTTCTTTTTCTTCGCCATCTCGAGCAGCTCCGGCAGCTTTTTCTGGAGCGCTTCCATCGTGTTCTCTGTGTTTTCCTTCGTCTTCTGATCGTTTTTTTCTGCCATTTTCTCCGTCCTTCCAAAGTATTTGAAATCAGAATAGTATCATTGTTTCCTCAATCTATAGAAATATGCAATTTTGCCAGGCTTTTCCTGTCCTCAATGATTTTCTGCAGACCGGCCACATCCGTGGGATCCAGACATTTGGACCGGTGTTCGATGCTGTTTTGCTTTACCCGCCGCACCGTCTCATTCAATGCCTTCTCCCGCTCCGCGGCCTCCTCCACCGGTCCGATTCTCGCGTGAAAAATCTGTGCGATCTCCCGCTGCTGCTCCTCGTCGGGGAAAAGGCTGATAATCTGCGCCGGATTGATCTCCCCGCGGGCATGCTGGTCAAACACAATCTGCGCGGTCTGCCGATAAAGCTCCTCCGTGAAATCCTCCGGGCCGATATACTGCCCGATCCGGTCAAACAGCGCGGGGTCCTCGACCAGCCACATCAGCAGCAGGCGCTGGGACTTTTTCATCCCGTCCTCTTTCTTTTTATTCTCATGGACGCCGGACTTCAACGGTTTCCGCTCCGCCGCGATGCCGCCCCGGGCACCGGCGCGGTTGACCATGGACCGGAGCTGGTCGAAGCCGATCCCATACCGCCTCGTCACCGCCTCAATGTAGTTCTCCCGCTCCAGCGGCTCCCGAAACTCCAGCAGGCGCTCGGCAGCCTTTCGGAAAAACGCCGTCTTGCTCTCCGGATCCGAGAGGTCATAGTCGCGCTCCAGCATGCGGATTTCGAAGAGAAAACTGTTCTCCGCGGCGTCAATCCGCTCCTGATACGCCTCGGCGCCGAGCGTCTTGATGAACTCGTCCGGATCCTTATAAGGCTGCATATCGATCACCTTCGCAGACAGCCCCGCCTCTTTCAGAATCGGGATCGCGCGCAGTGCCGCCCGGATCCCCGCGCCGTCACTGTCAAAGGTCAGGTAAACCTCCTTGGTGTAGCGTTTCAGCAGAGCGGCATGTCCGGGCGTAAAGGCCGTCCCCAGCGCCGCAACCGCATTGTCAAACCCCGCCTGATGGAGTGCGATGACATCCATATATCCTTCGCAGAGCAGAATCCCCTGCCGCCGTGACGCTCTGGCAAAGTTCAGCCCGTAGAGGTTGCGGCTCTTATCGAAGACGATGGTTTCCGGAGAATTCAGGTACTTCGGCTCCCCGTCGCCCATCACTCTCCCGCCGAAGCCGATAACCCGGTGGTTTGCGTCCATGATGGGAAACATGGCCCGGTTCCAGAACTTGTCATACCCGCCTCTGGCCTCATCAATTGTGACCAGACCGCTGTATTTTAAGAGTTCATCGGAATATCCCTTTTTCTTCAGATACTGGTACAGGTCATTGCTGTATTTGTTGGAGTAGCCGAGGCCGAAATGCTGCATCGTCCCGGCTGTCAGCTCGCGTTTTTCAAAATACTCCAGCGCATGCCTGCCCTGCGGGCTCCGAAGAAGGCGGTAAAAATACTCCGCCGCGACCTTGTTGATCTCCAGAATCTTTGTACGCCGGTCCGCCTCGCGCCGCTGCGCCTCGGTCATCTCCCGCTTCGGCAGTGTGATGCCCGCCCGGTCCGCCAGACTCTGCATCGCCTCCTGAAACGTGAAATTCTCATACTGCATGACAAAGGTCAGGACATTGCCCCCGGCACCGCAGCCGAAGCAGTAATACATCTGTTTGTTCTGCGACACGGAGAAGGACGGCGTCTTTTCATTGTGAAACGGACAGAGCCCGAAATATGTGCTGCCCTTTTTCTGCAGCCGCACATATCCGGAAATCACATCCACAATATCATTGCGTGAACGGACCTCCTCAATGATCTCGTCCGAATAAAATGCCATGGCGGTCCCTCCCTCCTGTGCCGTTTTAATAAACCTGCCACTGTTTGGGCAGAAAAATCTCATTGTACTTCGCAATCGCGTACTGGTCTGTCATACCGGCGATATAGTCACAGATAATCCGATCCTTCGGCTCGCCCATCTCCAGCATATGGTAGTTTGTCCGGGAAATCTCCCCCGGGTGCTCCATATAATAGGTAAACAGACGCTCCAGCAGACCCTCCGCACGATCCTCCTCCCCTTTGGCGACGGGGTTGGTGTAAACATGGGCAAACATAAACGCGCGCAGCTCATTCATGGCGCGCTCCACCTCACCGGACATGCGGATATCATTTTGATTCTGACTGGTCGTGATGATATCGTGGATCAGCGTGTTCAGGCGCTCCCTCGTCGAGAAACCGAGAACCTGCCGCAGCGCAAGCGGAATATCCTCCTCCACCATCACATGGGCCCGGATGGCATCATCGATGTCGTGGTTTATGTAGGCAATCTTGTCCGACAGACGGACGATTTTCCCCTCAAGGGTGGACGGATTCCCGCTGGTCTTGTGGTTCAGGATGCCGTCCCGGACCTCCCATGTCAGATTCAGCCCCTCCCCGTCCTTCTCCAGCTTCTCCACGATGCGGACACTCTGTACGTTATGCCGGAATCCGCCCTCACAGAGCCGGTCGCGCGTCCGCTCCCCGGCATGTCCGAACGGCGTGTGCCCCAGATCATGCCCCAGCGCGACAGCCTCCACCAGATCCTCATTCAGGCGGAGCGCCTTGGCAATGGTTCTGGCATTCTGCGACACCTCCAGCACATGCGTCAGCCGCGTGCGGTAGTGATCCCCTCTGGGAGACAGGAAGACCTGCGTCTTATCCTTCAGCCGGCGGAAAGACTTGCTGTGCAGGATCCGGTCCCTGTCCCGCTGATACACCGGACGAATATCACACTGCGGCTCCGGTATGTCCCGTCCGCGCGAATTCTCGCTCAGGAAGGCATACGGGTTTAAATACTCCCGCTCTCTTTGCTCCATCTGCTCTCGAATTGTCATATATGCTCCTCTCCGGCAGCCATAAATCTCATCAGATATAAGAATCCAGACTCCTATTTAATATTTTCGGCAAAAAAAGTAAATTTCCTTTTTTATTTTACAAAAAAGGCTCCGGGAGCATCCACATTAGAATAACTTACCCTCCATCATATGGTTAATTATGTTTATATGACGAATTCCGTTTCGCTTCTGTATGGCGTAATCTGTCGTTGCAACATATTTTGTATAGTTATCTTTAATTTGCTCCAGAGGTTTATATTCCCGGTCTTCTGTTTCTTTATTGAGCATTATTGTGTATGCAACCTGCATGTAGGAATAATCACCCTCTGTATTTCTAAAAATAAAATCGCATTCGAGTTTTCCAATTCTCCCCACGCTGATTACATAATTCATACTGCGAGCATATAAAAATACTATATTCTCAAGAACAGGTCCATAATTTATTCTGTTATCTGTGTTCTTCGAAAAATAGAAACTTAAATCTGCAAGATAATATTTTTTCTCACCGGAAAGTGATTTTTTGGACTTCATATCAAAACGGTTACATTCATATAAAATCTTTGCATCTACCAGCGTTTGGATATATCTTGTTACCGTCGTTCTGGTTATTTTCATTCCATTTCTGATGAGCGCCTCCGTTAAACTCTTTATACTTGTCGTAGAGCCGAAATTATTAATAATATAATTTCTTACTGTTTCAAATGATGCAACATCCTTAATTTTAACCCTTCTTTTTATATCCTTTTCAAAAATTTCACTAATAACACCGGAAACATACACCTGTTTTGCTTCCGGTTCATCAATTAATACAGTCCCTGGAAAGCCGCCCTCTAAAATATAGCGATTAAATTCTGCCATTACATTATGTTCGATATTTTTTTTGTAAAATTGTTTCATTTCTAAATACTCATCAAAACTGAGCGTAATCAATTCAAACTCTAAATATCGGCCTGGTAGTTTTGTAAAAAGTTCCCCGCTCAACAAGTAAGAATTGGATCCGGTAATAAAGATCGAAAAACCGCCGTCTGTGCGAAAACCATTTAAGACTTCTTCAAATCCTTTTACATTCTGAACTTCATCAATAAAAAGATAGTTCTTTTTTTGGTTATCCCTTATACTGGCTTCTATTAATTGTTCCAGTTGATCTGCAGTTTTAATTTTTCGATTTGTCCGCTTATCTAAATCAAGATAAATAATATTATCTGAGTTTATACCACGACGAAGCAATTCTTCTTCTATCGTTTTCATAAGGCTTTATTTTCCGCAACGGCGTACACCGGTAATCACTTTAATAAGGTCGTCCGCATCATAAAATGGTCTGATTCTTTTGAGATATTTTTCCCGTTTAAACAGCATGTCCTTCACTACCA
>JAJQBV010000171.1 GCA_021203115.1 Clostridiales bacterium
AGCAAATTATTATCGGCTTTCGGTGTGTATATTTTTAATGATAATTCTATGAGAGAGAAAGACACGCAGGATATTATAAAGCGGTTGAAATTTACTTTTAATGACAAGATATATATCGATAACATGGATAAGTCTGATAAACGCTGGCTTGATGATGAAGTCGAGGTTGTAACAGTAGAGTTGTTGAAATTTATGAGGAGACTTTGAGAGGCTAATTTTATATAATAAAACCCTTGACACAGTCATAATGAGTGCTATAATGGACTCAAACATATGAACAATCATTCAAATGAAAATGTGAACAAAGAAAGGGAGAATAAAATGAAGAAGACTTACAAGATCGATGTGGACTGTGCGAACTGCGCGAACAAGATGGAGGAGGCTGCCAACAAAACAGCCGGCGTGAAATCCGCCACTGTCAATTTTATGACGCTGAAGATGATTGTGGAGTTTGAGGAGGGGCAGGATCCGAAGGCCGTGATGCCGGTGGTGCTGAAGAACTGCAGGAAGGTCGAGGACGACTGCGAGATTTTCTTTTGACATGACAGAGTGAGGAAGCATCATGAATAAGAAACAGAAAAAGGTTTTAATCCGGATTATTCTGTCGGCGGCGCTGATGGTGGTTTTTGCCCTCCTTCCGTTTGAGGGTTACCTGCGGCTGGCGTTTTTCCTGATTCCCTATCTGATCATCGGATATGATATTCTGCGCAAGGTGTTCAAGGGCATCGGGCACCGGCAGGTATTTGACGAGAATTTCCTGATGGCGGTGGCGACGATCGGCGCGATTATTCTGGGGGAGTACGTTGAGGGCGTGGCCGTCATGCTGTTTTATCAGGTGGGAGAGTTTTTCCAGAGCTATGCTGTGGGGAAAAGCCGGCGCAATATCAGCGAGCTCATGGATATCCGCCCCGACTATGCCAACATCGAGCGGGACGGGGCGCTGGAGCGCGTGGACCCGGATGAGGTGGAGGTCGACACGGTCATCGTGGTGCAGCCGGGAGAAAAGATTCCCATCGATGGAACGGTGGTCTCCGGCAGCTCTGCGCTCAACACCAGCGCGCTGACCGGGGAGAGCGTTCCGCGCAGTGTCTCTGAGGGCGAGGAGGTCATCAGCGGCTGCATCAATCTGTCCGGTGTGCTGCGGATTCGGACGACGCGGGAGTTTGGGGAATCTACCGTATCCAAAATTCTGGAGCTGGTGGAAAATTCGACTTCCAGAAAGTCCCGGTCAGAGAATTTTATTTCAAAGTTTGCCAAATATTATACCCCTGCGGTCTGCGCGCTGGCGCTGATGCTGGCAATCCTTCCGCCGTTGGCCCGTCTTTGCATGGAAGCCGCGCCGGAGTGGAGCACATGGATATACCGCGCATTGACATCGCTGGTCATTAGCTGCCCCTGTGCGTTGGTCATCAGCATTCCGCTGAGCTTTTTTGCCGGCATTGGCGGAGCAGGCAGTCAGGGAATCCTGATCAAAGGCTCCAACTATCTGGAGACGTTGTCCCAGACGAAATGTGTGGTTTTTGACAAGACCGGCACGATGACAAAGGGCGTCTTTGAGGTCAGGGGGATTCATCACAGCGCGATGCCGGAGGAACAGTTGCTGGAGTACGCGGCCTATGCCGAGTGCGCGTCCTTCCATCCCATCAGCAAGAGTCTGCAGCAGGCTTACGGGAAACCCATCGACCGGATTCGCGTGACAGAGATTCAGGAAATCAGCGGCCGGGGCGTGACTGCACAGGTGGACGGACACAGTGTGGCAGCGGGAAATGCGAAGCTGATGCGGGAGATGGGTGTCTCCTATGCGGACTGTCATGAGACGGGAACCGTAGTGCATATGGCTGTGGACGGCGCATATGCAGGTCATATCCTGTTTTCCGTAGTCATCAAGCCCCACGCGAAGGAAGCGGTTCGGGAGCTGAAACGCGCAGGAATCGCGCAGACCGTGATGCTCACCGGCGACGCAGAGAATGTGGCGACACAGGTGGCGGAGGAACTCGGAATCGATGCGGTGTACGGAGAGCTCCTCCCTGCGGACAAGGTTGCGAAGATGGAGGAGCTTCTGGCCGCAAAACGGGAGCAGGACAAAATCGCTTTCGTCGGCGACGGCATTAACGATGCGCCGGTTCTCTCTCTGGCGGATATCGGAATCGCCATGGGCGCGCTCGGGTCGGATGCGGCGATCGAGGCGGCCGACATCGTGCTGATGGATGACGATCCCCTGAAAATTTCCAAGGCGATCAAAATCTCCCGGAAGTGCATCCGCATCGTCTACCAGAATATGTACTTCGCCATTGGGGTCAAAGTGCTCTGCCTGATTCTCGGCGCCTTCGGCGTGGCAAACATGTGGATGGCAATCTTCGCGGATGTCGGAGTTATGATTATCGCCGTGCTCAATGCCGTTCGCGCACTGTTTGTGAAGAGGTTATGATAAACCTTGTTTTTTACGATAAAATGCTTTAAGATTGTATGAAATTCAGACAAAGACAGCAAGAAAGGAGTCCGACAGAATGCAGAATCATGATGTGGAAGTCTGCGACACCGTTGAGGTGCACGAGGAACTGGTAGAAAAGGTGATGGCGAACATGCCGGAGGAGACCGAGCTGTACGATCTGGCGGAGCTGTTCAAGATCTTCAGCGATTCATCCAGAATACGGATTTTATTTGTGCTTTTCGAGGCCGAGGTCTGTGTCTGCGATCTGGCAAAAATGCTGAATATGTCACAATCGGCGGTCTCCCACCAGCTCCGCATCCTGAAACAGAGCAAGCTGGTGAAAAACCGCCGGGAAGGAAAATCTATTTTCTATTCGCTGGCAGATGACCATGTACGGACGATCATCGCGCAGGGGAGAGACCACATAGAGGAGGATTAGTCCGATTTACTCTACGGAGTAGTTCGGAGCCTCCTTGGTGATGTGAATGTCATGCGGATGGCTCTCCTTCAGGGAAGCAGCGGAGATCTTCACAAAGCTGCTCTTTTCAATGAGATCCGGGATCGTGGGAGCGCCGCAGTAGCCCATGCCGGAGCGGATGCCGCCGACCAACTGGAAGATGGTATCCTCCACGCTGCCCTTGTAGGCGACCCGGCCCTCAACGCCTTCCGGAACCAGCTTTTTCGCGTCCTCCTGGAAATAGCGGTCCTTGCTGCCGTTTTCCATGGCGGCGAGAGATCCCATGCCGCGGTAGACCTTGTACTTACGGCCCTGATAGAGCTCGAAGTCGCCGGGAGCCTCGTCGCATCCGGCAAACATGGAGCCCATCATGCACACGCTGGCGCCTGCCGCGAGCGCCTTGGTCATGTCGCCCGAATATTTGATGCCGCCATCTGCGATGATGGGGATGTTGTATTGGCTGGAGACAGAGTAGCAGTCCATGATCGCGGTGATCTGCGGAACGCCGATGCCCGCCACAACGCGGGTCGTGCAGATGGAGCCCGGGCCGATGCCGACCTTGACCGCATCCGCGCCTGCCTCGATCAGCGCTTTTGTGGCAGCGCCGGTGGCTACATTTCCGGCGATGACCTGAAGGTCAGGGAATGTCGCCTTGATCTGGCTGACTGCGTTCAGGATATTTTTGGAGTGGCCGTGGGCAGAGTCGACGACGATGACATCTACCTGTGCATTCACAAGCGCAGCCACGCGGCTCATCATATCATGGGTAATGCCCACGCCCGCACCGCAGAGCAGGCGGCCCTTCGCATCCTTGGCAGACAGCGGGTATTTGATCTGCTTCTCAATATCTTTGATCGTAATCAGACCCTTTAATTTGAAATCATCATCTACAATCGGGAGTTTTTCCTTTCTGGATTTTGCAAGGATGGCTTTTGCATCCTCCAGGGAAATGCCCTCTTTGGCGGTGACAAGACCGGTGCTGGTCATGCACTCGCTGATTTTCTTGCTGTAGTCGGTCTCAAACTTCAAGTCACGGTTGGTGATGATGCCGACCAGAGTCCCGTCCGCCTTGATGATCGGGACACCGGAGATCCGGAACTTGGCCATGAGGTTGTCCGCGTCGCGCAGCGTGTGGTCTGCGGAGAGGGAGAACGGGTCGGTGATGACGCCGTTTTCGGAGCGCTTTACCTTATCGACTTCCTCGGCCTGAGCCTCGATGGACATGTTCTTGTGGATGATGCCGATGCCGCCCTGTCTGGCCATGGCGATCGCCATTCTGTGCTCGGTTACCGTGTCCATGCTGGCACTCATCATGGGAATGTTCAGCGTGATTTGGTTGGTCAGTTGGGTTGTCAGGTCGATCATGTTGGGCGTTACCTCCGAATAGGCCGGAACCAGTAACACGTCGTCAAAAGTAATTCCTTCACCGATGATTTTTGCCATCTCTTTCTCCTCTCCTGCGCCGTGCAATGCCTTAAAAAATGCACAACTGTGCGCCGCACAAAGACAATTCTGTTAAAACGTTTTTTCTAATTATAGTGACTGGTTTTGACAATGTCAACGATTTTTATTTCCATTTGAATGGTTTTGTGCTATGCTAAAAACGACCGCAGCCTGAACAGGCGGAACGGATGAATGAGGAGGGTTATGTCATGCGGTTTCGACCGTGCATCGATATCCACAACGGAAAGGTAAAGCAGATTGTGGGCGGGACGCTCCGTGACGCGGGGGATACCGCGGAGGAGAACTTTGTCTCCGGTCAGGATGCCGCTTTTTACGCGAATCTGTACCGGCGGCATCAGATCGCGGGCGGCCATGTGATCATGCTGAATGCGCAGGATTCTCCTTATTATAATGAGACTAGGCATCAGGCTATGGAGGCGCTCGCGGCTTATCCGGGCGGACTGATGATCGGCGGCGGCATCACCCCGGCGAACGCGGCGGCGTTTCTGGAGGCCGGAGCCAGCCACGTGATCGTCACCTCATGGGTGTTTCGGGACGGGATGGTAAGCTATCCCGCACTGAAAGAGCTCTGCGCGGTCACCGGTCGGAAACGGCTGGTTCTCGATGTGAGCTGCCGGAAGCGGGACGGCGCCTACTACATTGTCACCGACCGCTGGCAGAAATTCACCAGCGAGCGGATCACGGAGCGCCTCTTAGACGATCTCTGCGGATACGCGGATGAGTTCCTCATCCACGCGGTCGATGTGGAGGGCAAAGCCTCCGGCATCGAGCGAGAGCTGGTTGAGCTGCTGGGAGACTGGCACCGGGTTCCCATCACCTACGCCGGCGGCGTCGGCAGTATGGATCATCTGCGGCAGTTGCGGGAGTGGGGGCAGGATCATCTGGATGTCACCGTCGGCAGCGCCCTCGATCTTTTCGGAGGCAGTTTAAAATTGCGGGAAGTGCTGGATTTTATGCAGAATACAGATAGAAGGAGGAAATCATGAGCAAATACACGAGGCAGGACATCATGCAAATGATCGAGGAGGAAGATGTAGAGTTTATCCGCCTCCAGTTCACGGATATCTTCGGAAGACTGAAAAACGTAGCGATCACCAGCAGTCAGTTGGAGAAGGCGCTGGACAACCGCTGTATGTTCGACGGGTCTTCCATCGAGGGATTTGTCCGCGTCGAGGAGTCGGATCTTTACCTTCGCCCCGATCTGGACACCTTTACGATCTTTCCGTGGCGGCCGCAGCAGGGGAAGGTTGCGCGGTTTATCTGCGACATTTTCACCCCGGAAGATGTTCCCTTTGAGGGGGATCCCCGTCTGGTCTTGAAACGGGTTATCGCACAGCTGGAGAAGATGGGCTACAGCTTCGAGATCGGTCCGGAGTGTGAGTTTTTCCTTTTTAACACGGGCGATAACGGACGCCCCACGACAGAGAGCGGGGAGATGGCCGGGTATTTTGAGATGGGACCCAATGATCTGGGCGAGAATGCCCGCCGTGACATGGTGCTGACGCTGGAGGATATGGGGTTTGAGATTGAGACCTCCCACCACGAGGCGGCGCCGGGACAGCATGAGATCGATTTCAAATACGAGCCTGCGGTGCACGCGGCGGACAATATCATGACGTTCAAGCTGGCGGTCAAAACCATCGCGAAACGGCACGGCCTCTATGCGACCTTTATGCCGAAACCGAAATCCGGCGTCAACGGCTCCGGTATGCACATCAATATGTCCCTCTCCAAGGACGGAAAGAATCTTTTTTCCGACCCGGAGGATGAGAACGGATTGAGCCGGGAGGCATATTATTTTATCGGAGGACTGATGCGCCACGTCTACGGCATGAGCGCTGTCACAAATCCGTTGATCAATTCCTACAAACGGCTGGTATCCGGTTTTGAGGCGCCGGTTCACATCGCGTGGTCGGTCAAAAACCGCAGCCCGCTGATCCGGATTCCGTCGCAACGGGGAGGCGGTATGCGCATCGAGCTTCGCAGTCCGGATTCCGCGGCAAACCCTTATCTGGTGATCGCGCTCTGCCTTGCGGCGGGCATGGATGGGATCGAGCACAAGATTCTTCCGCCGGAGAGCATCCGGAAAAATATTTACGAGCTGTCTGAGGAGGAGTGCCGTGAGCTGGAGATCCGCCAGCTTCCGGCGAATCTGCATGACGCGCTGGACGCCATGGAACAGGATCCGTTTGTCCGCGATGTCCTCGGCGATCATATCACGGAGGCTTATCTTGCGGCCAAGCGGAAAGAATGGGACGCTTACTGCCGGACGGTCAGCGAATGGGAAGTGAACGAATACCTGAATAAATATTAAGGCGAAAAGGGCGGCGGAAGTTTGACAGGAATTATTGTTGCGTTTCCCCGGATGGATGTCGGGAAAAAAATAAAAACCATACTGGTTCGGAGCGGTTTTCAGGTGATCGCGGTCTGCGCCAGCGGCGCACAGGTCATCCAGGAGGCAAACAGCCTGGAGGACGGGGTTGTTGTGTGCAGCTATCGTTTGCCGGACATGATTTACCGTGAGCTGAAGGAGTATCTTCCGACCGGTTTTCAGATGGTCACGATCACCTCGCGGGATGACTGGGCGGAGAACGGAGACGCGGATGTGGTCAGCCTCTCGCAGCCGCTCAAGGTCCACGAGCTTGTGGCTACCATGGAGATGGTTACATATAATCTCCAGCGTGCGAGGAAACGGCGGCGGCAGCAGCCGAGACAGCGCACGGCGGGGGAGCAGGAGCTGATCACACGCGCCAAGAGCATTCTCATGAGCCGGAACAATATGACCGAGCAGGAGGCGCACCGCTATCTGCAGAAGACGAGCATGGACAACGGGACCAGCTTTACGGAGACCGCGCAGATGATACTGAGTATGATGGATTTTTAAGCTGCCGTGCGCAGTGACATAAAAGAAATAATAATTGAAGGAGAGAATACAATGTACAAGATCAATGACAATTACCAGAAGCTGCCGGGCAGCTATCTGTTCAGCACGATCGCAAAGAAGGTGAGGAAATATCAGGAGGCAAATCCGGAAAAGAATCTGATCCGCCTCGGTATCGGCGACGTGACCCAGCCGCTGGCTCCGGCGATCATCGACGCGCTGCACAGCGCGGTGGATGAGATGGGAAAGGCGGAGACATTCCGCGGATATGCGCCGGATCTCGGATATGAGTTCCTCCGCAATGCCATCGCGGAAAATGATTACCGTGCGAGGGGCTGCGATATCAGCCCGGACGAGATCTTTGTCTCGGACGGCGCGAAGAGCGATTCCGCCAATATTCAGGAGATTTTCTCCGTGGAAAATAAGATCGCGGTCTGCGACCCGGTCTATCCGGTCTATGTGGATTCCAACGTCATGGCCGGCCGGACAGGTACCTACGATCCCGCGGCCGAGACATGGAGCGATGTGATCTACATGCCGTGCACGAAGGAGAACGGTTTTGTCCCCGCGTTTCCGGAGAAAACGCCGGACATGATCTATCTCTGCCTGCCGAACAATCCGACCGGAACGACGCTCACAAAGAGCCAGCTTCAGGAGTGGGTGGATTACGCGAACCGGGTTGGCGCGGTGATCCTCTATGACGGCGCATACGAGGCGTACATCTCTGAGGATGATGTGGCGCACACGATCTATGAGTGCGAGGGCGCAAAGACCTGCGCGATCGAGTTAAAGAGCTTTTCCAAGAACGCCGGATTTACCGGTGTCCGTCTGGGATACACGGTTGTCCCGAAGGAGTTGACCTGCGGCGGGGTTGCGCTTCACGGGATGTGGGCGAGACGCCACGGAACGAAGTTCAACGGCGCGCCTTACATCGTGCAGCGCGCCGGTGAGGCGGTTTACAGCGAGGCCGGAAAGGCGCAGTTAAAGGAGCAGGTGGCGTATTATATGAAAAATGCGGCCGCGATCAAGAGCGGGCTCACCGAAGCCGGATATGAGGTTTTCGGCGGTGTCAACGCGCCGTACATCTGGCTGAAGACGCCGGGGAATATGACATCATGGGAGTTTTTCGATTATCTTCTCTCGACTGCGAATGTGGTCGGCACGCCGGGCTCCGGATTCGGACCGAGCGGAGAGGGGTACTTCCGCCTGACCGCGTTCGGGACCTACGAAAACACGCTGGCAGCGTTGGAGCGGATCCGGAAAATGTAGTGTTTGACTTATGAAAAACGAAAGATGGCGCCGGACGAAATGCCGACGCCATCTTTTTCTTCTTTTCTTTTTATCCGTTTTTCCGCATCGCCGCCCGTTTGCGCAGGGTGGGATCCAGAATTTTCTTTCGCAGCCGGAGGCTCTTCGGTGTGACCTCCAGCAGCTCATCCGTGTCGACGAAATCCAGCGCCTGCTCCAGACTCAGGATCCGGGGCGGTGTCAATGTCAGCGCCTCGTCCGCGGAGGAGGAACGGGTGTTGGTCAGGTGTTTTTTCTTGCAAACATTCAGCTCGATGTCCTCCTGCCGGGAACATTCTCCCACGATCATGCCGGAGTAAACCTTCTCACCCGGTCCGATGAAAAGTGAACCGCGCTCCTGTGCGGAGAAAAGTCCGTAGGTCACGGATTCTCCCGGCTCAAAGGCGATGAGGGAGCCGAGCTTCCGGTAGGTGATCTCTCCCTTGTAGGGTTCGTATCCGTCGAAAATGGTGTTCATGATGCCGTTGCCCTTGGTGTCGGTGAGGAAGTCTCCCCGATAACCGATCAGCCCGCGGGAGGGGATGCGGAAGGTGAGGCGGGTAT
>JAJQBV010000199.1 GCA_021203115.1 Clostridiales bacterium
CCCCTGTCATCAGCGCGGCGTCTGTGTTAATCCGCGCCACATAGACCAGAAGGCAAAGACAGAGCCCCCGCACGCACTCCCGGTACAGGGAATCCCTCTTCTCACGCGTCTCATCCAGAATCGAGTGAGTGATGGCGGCCAGCCGCGGAACATCTGTCTCCATGCCGAGATACGGCTTTTTGTTGATGTGATCCAGCATCCTCTGCTGATAAATGAGGTCGTCCGGATACATGGCCTGCAGAACCTTCTCCACATCCACAAACAAATATTCCCAGTGGCTCTCCGTCCCCTCCGCACTCATGGTCGTGTGGGGGAAATTGGCCGGGATTACGCTGATCATGCCGGGCTGATAGTCCCAGTTCTCATCCTCCATTACCAAATACCCGCTACCGTACCGGCAGATGCCGATCTCCAGAAGATTGTGAAAATGCAGCGAGTTATCCCTGTCGCCGTATTTTCTCTTCCATTCCTCCCCCTGCAGCGTGATCAAAAACTCGCTCTGGGGGATGTCATAGTATCTGAGTTTTACTTTTCCTTTTGCCTTCTTCATTGCAGAAACACCTTTTGCGGGTAGCGAAGCTTCAGCATGCGCAGAATCTCCTCGTCCAGATCCATGAGCAGCTTGATCTTCTTTTTCTCCTGCCCCTTCTCCTGTTCTGTTTCAATAATAACGGTATAATACGGTACATCTTCCTCATAGGAGGTATAGTCGTACTTTTTGATTTTTTCCGTCCCGCCGTTTTTCTTGTACTTTAAGACCGTCTCATGGTCCGGCGGGGCGATGACCTCCAGATTCCTATAGTACAGCACCTGACTCTCCCGCATCCGTCTCTTGCCATAGATCGTGTCCACCGAAAAATATTCCTGTTCAAAGGTGTAATCGTAGCCCGACTTATAAAACCCGGTATAGATAAAATACAGCCCGGCCATAAAAAAGGCGGGCATCATGTAACCGCTGTCAAAAATAATCCCCATGAGGACGAAGATGACGGTGAAGACGATCATCGATCGCCGCAACGGCTTGCTGAATCTTTTCGGTTTGCGTGAGATGTGCCTCGTTATCGTATACATGTGATATGTGCCTGTCCTTTCGCAGCCGCTGCCGTATGCGCACAGCCGCGCCCTTTCCTTATACTGCCCCGGAAAATCACTCCCCGCCGCACGCGGCCGCAGCTCGTTTCTTCACCGCGGCCTGCATGCGGCATATACTATGAAATTGAGATCAATCCGCGTATCCGTTCGGATTGTTGCTCTGCCATCTCCATGAATCCGCGCACATCTCCTCGATGCCGTACTGCGCCTCCCAGCCGAGTTCCGCCTTCGCCTTTGCCGGATCGCAGTAGCACATGGCGATGTCACCGGCGCGGCGGGGCTTGATCTGATAGTTGATGGGATGCCCGCAGGCCTTCTCAAAGGCATGAACGACCTGAAGGACGCTGTATCCGTTGCCGGTTCCCAGATTGTAGATGGAGACGCCCTCGTTGTCCGCCAGCTTCTCAATCGCTTTCACATGGCCCACCGCCAGATCCACCACATGGATGTAGTCGCGGACACCGGTCCCGTCCGGCGTGTCATAGTCGTCTCCGAAGACGCCGAGGCATTCCAGCTTGCCGATGGCCACCTGCGCCACATAGGGAAGAAGGTTGTTAGGAATCCCCTTCGGGTCCTCGCCGATCATCCCGCTCTTGTGCGCGCCGATCGGGTTGAAGTAGCGCAGCAGGACGACATTCCACTCCGGATCGGAGGTGTGGATGTCGGTCAGAACCTGCTCCAGCATGCTCTTCGTCCAGCCGTAAGGATTCGTGCAGGTTCCCTTCGGACACTCCTCGGTGATCGGGATCATGGCGGGGTCGCCGTAGACCGTCGCGGAGGAGCTGAAGATGATATTCTTGCAGCCGTGGTTGCGCATCACGTCCGTGAGCACCAGCGTGCCGCCGATGTTGTTATGGTAATACTCAATGGGCTTCGCAACGGACTCTCCCACTGCCTTCAAGCCGGCAAAGTGGATGACGGCATCAATCCTGTTCTCCTCAAAAACCTTCGTCATCGCCTCGCGGTCAAGGATGTCCGACTCATAAAATTTCAGGGTTTTTCCGGTGATCTCCTGAACACGGTCAAGGGCCTTCTCACTGGAATTGTAGAAATTGTCAACGACGATCACGTCGTACCCCGCATTTAAAAGTTCTACACATGTGTGGCTGCCGATGTAGCCGGCGCCGCCTGTCACTAAAATGGTCATGATTGCCTCCTTTTCTTTGAGGATGCTTCGAATGTCAGCTATATATTTTTAAGCAACCGGGGCAACGCTTCGACAAACTAATCGCTAACTGCGACTAAGACGCTCAGGAGAGCCTTCGCGCCTAAGTCTCCGTAAGCGCTGGATTTCGTCTCAGCTAAAAACGCCCCTACAAAAGTTGCTGTAAAAATATATTGCAGGCATCCGAAGCATCCGCCACAGTTAATGTCAATTACAATATACCTATAAACCGTTCGAACGCCGCACGCCCTTCCGGTGTGCACTTATAAACGCCCGCGTCCTCAAGGACCCTGACGAACACCTTCCCGATCTCGTCCTGAAGGATGGACTCCACGTTCTCCGGCGTGAAGGTGTACGCGTCTTTGAAGGTGTCGTACCAGTCCGCGTGTTTCTCGATGGCCTCGTTGGTGCGGAGGTCTTTCCCCGCAAGGATGTACTCTGCCATGAGATCCATCTCGGATTTCAGGCGGGCCGGAAGCACGGCAAGACCCATCACCTCGATGAGACCGATGTTCTCTTTTTTGATATGGTGAAGCTTCGCGTGCGGGTGATAGACGCCCAGCGGGAACTCGTCGGTCATGATGTTGTTGCGGAGCGCCAGATCCAGCTCGTAGAGATCCCCGCGCATGCGGGCGATCGGCGTGATCGTGTTATGCGGCTCCCCGTCGGTCTCCGCGAAGAGAAACGCATCCTCGTCAGTGTAGGCGCGCCACTTTTTCAGAATGTGGTCGGCCAGATCGATGACCCGCTCGTCCTCCTTCCCGCGGATGCGGATGACGGACAGCGGCCAGTGGACAATCCCCGCCTCCACGTCCTCATAGCCGGATACCGTGAAGGTTTTCTCCATTTCAGCCTTCTCCATGGCGAAGGTGTAATGGCCGCCCTGGAAATGATCATGGCTTAAAATCGAGCCGCCGACAATCGGCAGATCCGCGTTCGACCCCAGGAAATAGTGGGGGAACTGCTTCACAAAATCAAAGAGCTTGCGGAAGGCTGCCCGGTCGATCTTCATGGGCACATGCTCCCCGTTGAAGACGATGCAGTGCTCATTGTAATACACATAGGGAGAATACTGGAAGCCCCACTGACTGCCGTTGATCGTGATGGGGATGATCCGGTGATTCTGGCGCGCCGGATGATTCACCCGCCCCGCGTACCCCTCGTTTTCCACGCAGAGCTGGCACTTCGGATAGGCGGACTGCGGAGCCAGCTTGGCCGCCGCGATGGCCTTCGGATCCTTCTCCGGCTTGCTTAAGTTGATCGTGATATCAATATCGCCGTACTCCGACGGCACTTTCCACCTGCGGTCCTTCGCGATGCGGTCCCTGCGAATGTAGTTGGTCGCCACGCTGAATTTGTAATATTCATCCGTCGCATGCCGTGCGCTGACGGCATAATTCTCGCGGAAGGCACGGATCACCTGCGACGGCCGCGGCGTGATACAGTTCATCAGCTTCGTGTCAAAGAGATCGCGGGAAACCACTCCGCCGTCCTTTAACACACCCGTTTCCAGCGCATAGTCCAGAATATGGGAAAGCGTGTCCGCCAGATCGATGTCCGTGAAGGTCTCCGCCGGCGCTTCATAATCGTCCTTCTCAAGCACTTCCAGAATCTGATTCGTGCTGTAGATGCGCTCCTCCTCCGGAATGAGCCCGGCGTCGATGCCGTACTGGACGAGCTTTGCAATATATGTGTCTGTCATAACTCTGCGCCCCCTTCTTATAATACCCGGCCGCCGTCTCCGATTTCCACCATATAGAAATCAGCGGCGTAGCCGATTTTATCAAGGTAGGCTTTGCCAACGTTCTCGATGAATGCGTCGACACAGTTCTCCTTTACGATGCTGACGGTGCAGCCGCCGAAGCCCGCGCCGGTCATGCGGGAGCCGATGACGCCCTCCTGCTCCCATGCCGTCTCCACAAGGGTATCCAGCTCGATGCCGGTGACCTCATAATCATCCCGGAGGGAGACATGGGAGGCGTTCATAAGTCTGCCGAACTCCTCGATATCGCCCTTCTGCAGAACCTCCACCGCCTTCAAGGTGCGCTGGTTCTCATAGACGGCATGCTTTGCACGGCGCTGCCGGACCTCGCTCTTGATGAGGTCCTTATTCGCCTCAAACTCCTCCTCAGTCAGCTCGCCGAGGGTATGAATATCCAGCTTTGCGCGTAGCTCCTCCACGGCCTGCTCGCACTCGGCGCGGCGCTCGTTGTACTTGGAGTCGCCCAGGCCCCGTTTTTTGTTGCTGCAGGCGATGACGATCTTCGCATCCTTTAACTCCAGCGGAACATATGTATAGGAAAGATCGCTGCAGTCTAAGAAAATCGCCATGTCCTTTTTGCCCATGGCTATGGAGAACTGATCCATGATGCCGCAGTTGACCCCGTTGAAATGATTCTCGCAGTACTGGCCGAACAGGGCGATGTCCTGCATGCTCACGCCCTCCAGATTGTACAGGTCGCGGAGCGCCACACCGACAACCACCTCCACCGAAGAGGAGGAAGAAAGACCGGACGCATTGGGGATATTTCCGAACAGCAGCATGTCAAAGCCGGTGTCGATGGCGTATCCTTTTTCAATAAATGTCCAGACAACGCCGACCGGATAGTTCGTCCAGTCTGCCGCCTTATCGTACACAAGGTGATCCAGACTCGCCTCCACAATCCCGATCTCCTCGAAGTTCTGGGAGTAAAAGCGCATCTTCCGGTCATCCCGCTTGCGGACGATGGCATAGGTGCCGATCGTGAGTGCGCAGGGAAAAACGTGCCCGCCGTTGTAATCGGTGTGCTCGCCGATCATGTTGACCCGGCCGGGGGCAAAATACCTGCGGATGTCGCCGCCGTCGCCGAACTTCTCCTTAAAATCCCTCATTAACTCTGTTTCCATGTGAAACCCTCCATACATTTATATTCTTTTTTAATCCCTTTGTCATATATTGATCTCCGCCGTGACGCCCAGAAGGTCGCGGTTCGCCTCCAGCACCGGATTGACACAATTTTTCAGGAAATTCTCCACCTGAAGCTCCGCGCGTCCGGTGTAACGGGCGGGATCCATCGCCGCCTGAAGCTCCTCCAGCGAAAGTCCGAAGCTCTCGTCCGCCGCGATCAGCTCCAGCAGATTGTTGTCCAGACCGTTCTGCTTGACATTCGCACCGGCCTCCATGGAGAGCTGACGAATCCGCTCGTGGAGTTCCTGCCGGTCGCCGCCCTTTTTCACGGCGTCCATCATGATGTTCTCGGTCGCCATAAAAGGCAGCTCGCTCATGAGATGCTTGGTGATGACCTTGTCATAGACGACCAGACCGTCCACCACATTGAGGCAGAGGTCAAGAACGCCGTCGATCGTCAGAAATCCTTCCGCGATAGAGAGACGCTTGTTCGCGGAGTCGTCCAGCGTCCGCTCAAACCACTGCGTAGCGGATGTGATCGCCGGATTCAGGGCGTCGATCATCACATAGCGCGAGATCGAGGCAATGCGCTCGCTCCGCATGGGGTTGCGCTTGTATGCCATGGCGGAGGAACCGATCTGATTTTTCTCGAAGGGCTCTTCCACTTCCTTCAAATGCTGAAGCAGGCGGATGTCATTGGACATCTTGTGAGCGCTGGCCGCAATGCCCGCCACCACATTCATCACCCGCGTATCTACCTTTCTGGAATAGGTCTGCCCGGACACCGGATAGCAACCGGAGAAGCCCATTTTCTCCGCAATCATGGGGTCAATCTTATCAATCGTCTCCTGATCCCCGTCGAAAAGCTCCAGAAAGCTCGCCTGCGTCCCGGTCGTACCCTTGGAGCCGAGCAGCTTCAGGGAACCGAGTACGTAGTCCAGATCCTCCAGATCCATCAGAAACTCCTGTGTCCAGAGCGTGGCGCGCTTGCCTACGGTCGTGGGCTGCGCCGGCTGGAAGTGCGTGAAGGCCAGCGTCGGCAGCGCCTTGTAGCGGTCTGCGAAGGCCGCCAGCTCCGCGATCACGTTCACCAGTTTCTTACGGACGAGCTGCAGCGCCTCGGACATCAGGATGATATCCGTATTGTCTCCCACGTAGCAGGAGGTCGCTCCGAGGTGGATGATGCCCTTCGCCTTCGGGCACTGGACACCGTAGGCGTAGACATGGGACATCACATCATGGCGAACCAGCTTCTCCCGCTCCTTCGCCACCTCAAAGTTGATGTCGTCCTCGTGGGCTTTCAGCTCCTCGATCTGCTCGTCGGTGATGTCCAGACCCAGCTCTTTCTCAGTCTCCGCGAGGGCGATCCAGAGACGCCGCCAGGTGCGGAACTTCTTCTCCGGTGAAAAAATGTATTGCATTTCTTTGCTCGCGTATCGCTCGGAAAGCGGGCTGGAGTACCTGTCGTTACTCATATATTTCCTCCTGTGTTACTGTTTATATTATTGGAATGGATTCTTTAACTGCCATCCACATATTTTCAGGCAACCGGGGCAACGCTTATCGCTCGTAGTCACCTCTGATATCCTCCTCCGGCGGGTCGAGCGGATATTTCCCCGTGAAGCAGCCGCGGCAGATCGGAAGCCCTCCCGCCATGGCGTCGAGGCGCTCGTTTTTCAGGTAGGCGAGGGAGTCTGCGCCGATGAGCTGCCGGATATCCTCGACCGTGCGGTTGTAGGCGATGAGCTGCTCCCGCACCGGAATGTCGGTGCCGAAGTAGCAGGGCCACAGAAACGGCGGGGAACTGATGCGCACATGAACCTCCCGCGCACCGCCCTCCTTCAGCATGTTGACGATGAGGTTTGAGGTCGTGCCGCGGACAATGGAGTCGTCGATCATGATGATCCGTTTGCCCTCCACCGCCTCGCGGATCACATTTAATTTGACACGGACGCTCTGTTCCCGGCTGCTCTGCTTCGGCTTGATGAATGTCCGCCCCACGTAGCTGTTTTTCATAAAGGCCACGCCGTAGGGGATGCCGGACTCCATGGCATAGCCCAGAGCCGCCGCGTTGCCGGACTCCGGCACACCGACCACCAGATCCGCCTCCACCGGCGAATCCTTTGCCAGAAAGCGACCGGCCATGATGCGCGCGTCGTAGACGCTGACGCCGTCAAAGCGGCTGTCCGTCCTTGAAAAATAAATATACTCAAAAATACATCTGCCCTGCCGCTCCGGCACAATGGCGTTTGTCATATCCGAGAGAAGCTCGCCGTTCTCCGTGATAGTGACCACCTCGCCCGGTAAGACATCGCGGATGAACTCCGCCCCGATGGTGTCGAGAGCGCAGGTCTCCGATGTGATAATATATGCGTTGTCCCGCTTCCCGATGCAGAGCGGGCGAAAACCGAAGGGGTCGCGTGCCCCGATGAGCTTGCGCGGGCTCATGACGACGAGGGAATAGGCTCCCTTCATCTTGCGCGTCGCCCGCCGCACCGCCTCCTCAACGGTCGCGCTGTGCAGACGCTCCCGCGCGATGTGGTAGGCGATGACCTCGGAGTCGATGGTCGTCTGAAAAATCGCTCCGGTATATTCCAGATCGTGGCGAAGCTCAAGGGCATTGATCAGATTCCCGTTGTGCGCCAGCGCCAGCGTTCCTTTTACATAGTTTAAGACCAGCGGCTGGGCATTTTCCCGCGTGGAAGCCCCCGCCGTGGAATAGCGGACGTGTCCGACGCCGATGTCCCCCTTCATGGACTTTAACCGGTCAGCCGTGAAGCTCTCGCTCACCAGCCCCATGTCCTTGTGGGAAGTAACCTTCCCCTTCGGGCCGTAGGTCTCGCTGACTGCGATACCGCAGCTCTCCTGCCCCCGGTGCTGGAGGGTAAACAAACCATAATAGATGGTGGACGCGACATCCGCCCCGTCCAGATCATAAATGCCGAAAACGCCGCACTCCTCGCGAAGCCTGTCCGAAGCCGCGTCTGTCTGTATCATCTCCTGCATAGAAACCTCCGCGTGGTTTTCAAGCCGTCCGATCCAAGATTATCGGAACTCTTTCCCCGTCAACAGTGCAAATGCTTCTTTGTATTTCTCCATGGTCTTTTCGATCACCTCGTCCGGGAGAAGATAATCGCTGTCCGGGTTCGCCTTCAGCCAGTCACGCACAAACTGCTTGTCATAGGACGGCTGGCTCTTGCCCGGCTCGTAGCCCTCAAGCGGCCAGAAACGGGAGCTGTCCGGCGTGAGCATCTCATCGCCCAGGATGACATTGCCCTCCTCGTCCAGGCCGAACTCAAACTTCGTATCCGCAATGATAATCCCGCGGCCGTAAGCATAATCCGCGCATTTTTGATAGAGGGCGATCGTGTAATCCCGAAGCTTCGCGGCGTACTCCTCACCCCTGCCCGGAAACTGCTTTTCCAGAATCTCAACGGTACGCTCATAGCTTACATTCTCGTCATGGTCGCCGATCTTCGCCTTCGTCGACGGGGTATAGATCGGCTCCGGCAGCTTTTCAGACTCCTTCAGCCCCTCCGGAAGCGAAATCCCGCAGACCATGCCGTCTTTCTGATAGCTCGCCCAGCCGCTGCCCGTGATGTAGCCGCGGACAATACACTCCACCGGAAGCATATTCAGCTTCTGACACTTCATGCTGTTTCCGTCAAAGCGCTCTGTCCGGAAAAACTCGGGCATATCCGCCGTGTCCGTGGAAATCATGTGATTCGGCAGAATATCTTTTGTAAAATCAAACCAGAACCGGGACATCTGCGTCAGAATCGCGCCCTTATCCGTCACCTTGTTTTTCAAAATCACATCAAACGCGGAGATCCGGTCTGTCGCCGTCATGATCAGGTTGTCGCCGATATCGTAAATCTCCCGCACTTTTCCCTCTTTTACCGGTCTGTACTCTGTCATCAC
>JAJQBV010000203.1 GCA_021203115.1 Clostridiales bacterium
CATCGTATATTTAACATTTTGCACGATTTTTTATTGCAATTCTATTTTTCCTCCTGTATAATGAAACGTAAGGGACAAAAAGTCGGAAATCAGATCGTTACATACATATTTCTGACTTTGGGAGCCGTAGTATCACAATAATTCAATATGAAGGGGGTTTTTAACATGAGCAAAGATGTAAAGATCCGGCCGTTCAGGAAGGTGCTGGTGGCAAACCGCGGAGAGATCGCCATCCGTGTTTTCCGCGCACTGAACGAGCTTGGGATCTCAACAGTCAGCATTTTCTCCAAGGAAGACAAATACGCGCTCTTTCACTCCAAAGCGGATGAGTCCTATCCTCTGAATCCGGATAAGGGTCCCATCGATGCCTAGCTGGACATCGACACCATTATCAAGATCGCGCTGAATGCCAATGTGGACGCCATCCATCCGGGGTATGGTTTCCTGTCGGAGAATCCGGATTTCGTGAATGCCTGCGAGCAGAACGGAATCGTTTTCATCGGACCTTCCAGCGGCATTATGAATGCCATGGGCGACAAGATTTCCTCGAAGAAAATGGCGATCGAAGCCAATGTCCCCATCATCCCGGGCGTGGACTACGCGATCAAGGATCCGGCGGTCGCCAGAGAGATTGCGGAGATGGTCGGTTTCCCGGTTATGCTCAAGGCTTCCAACGGCGGCGGCGGACGCGGCATGCGGATCGTGAACCGCGCGGAGGATCTGGAGCAGGAGTTTAACGAGGCGAAAAACGAGTCGAAGAAAGCCTTCGGCGACGATAAGATTTTTATCGAGAAATATCTGCGCGGCCCGAAGCACATCGAGGTGCAGGTGCTCGGCGATAATTACGGCAATGTCGTCCACCTTTTTGACCGCGACTGTTCCGTGCAGCGCCGCCACCAGAAGGTGGTGGAGTATGCGCCCGCCTTTTCCATCCCCGACGAGACGAGACAGATCATATTTGACTCTGCGATCCGTCTCTGCAAGAAGGTCGGTTACCGCAACGCCGGGACGCTGGAGTTTCTGGTGGATGAGGACAACAATCCGTATTTCATCGAGATGAACCCGCGGATTCAGGTGGAACACACGGTCAGTGAGATGATCACGAACATTGACCTTGTCCAGTCCCAGATTCTGGTGGCGGAGGGATATCCGCTGGATTCCGAGGAGATCAACATTGCCTCGCAGGATGCGGTGCAGTGCATCGGGTATTCGATCCAGACGCGTGTGACGACGGAGGATCCGGCCAACAATTTTCTTCCGGATACAGGCGAGATTACGGTTTACCGCTCCGGCTCCGGAAACGGGATCCGCTTAGACGGCGGCAATGCTTTTACCGGCTCCGTCGTTTCCCCGTTTTACGACAGCCTGCTGGTCAAGGCAATTTCTCTTGACCGCACCTTTGAGGGAGCTGTCCGGAAATCAATCCGGGCGCTGCGCGAGATGCGAATTCGCGGGGTGAAGACGAACATTCCGTTCCTGATCAATGTCCTGAACCATCCGACGTTCCGCAGCGGGAAATGCTATACCACCTTTATCGAGGAGACGCCGGAGCTGTTTGACCTGACGATCAGCCAGGATCGCGCGACGAAGATTATTGAGTTTCTGGGCGATAAGATTGTCAATTCCGGTATCGGCGAAAAGCCTGTGTATGAGAACCGCATTCTTCCCGTGTATGACAAGACGAAGCCGGTGTACGGCGCGAGGGATGAGTTCTTAAAGCTGGGCGCGGAGGGGTACACCCAGAAGATTCTCGGTGAGAAAAAGCTGTATGTCACCGACACGACGATGCGCGACGCGCAGCAGTCCCTGATGGCGACCCGCATGAGGAGCAAGGATCTCTGCGGCGCAGCCTATGCGACGAATGCCTTCATGCAGAATGCGTTTTCCGTGGAGGCGTGGGGCGGCGCTACCTACGATACCGCGTATCGTTTCTTAAAGGAATCCCCGTGGAAGCGGCTGGAGCTGCTTCGGGAGCGGATGCCGAATACCCTGATTCAGATGCTGCTGCGCGCCTCCAACGCGGTCGGCTACAGCAACTATCCGGATAATGTGGTAAAGGAATTTATCAAGGTTTCCGCGGATCACGGGATCGATGTCTTCCGTGTCTTTGACAGTCTGAACTGGGTGGAAAATATGAAGATGCCCATCGAGGAGTGCTTAAAGACCGGCAAGATCGTTGAGGGTACGATCTGCTATACCGGCGATATCACCAGCCCGGATGAGACAAAATACACGCTGGATTATTATGTGAAAATGGCGCTGGAGCTGGAGAAGCTGGGATGTCATATCATTGCCATCAAGGATATGGCGGCGCTCTTAAAACCGCTCGCGGCGCGGGAGCTGGTCACTACGCTGAAGAAGGAGCTTCATGTTCCGGTTCATCTTCACACGCACGATTCCACCGGAAACGGTGTCAGCACGGTGCTCATGGCGGCGGAAGCCGGTGTCGATATCGTGGATCTGGCGATCGAGTCCATGGCATCCATGACCAGCCAGCCGTCCATGAATGCGGTGGTCGAGGCGCTTCGCGGCAGCGAGCGGGATACGGGACTTGATTTTGAGGAGCTTGACGAGCTGAGCCGCTACTATGCGCGGATCCGCAAGGTTTATGCCCCGTTTGAGAGTGATATGAAGGCGCCCAATGCGGAGATTTACAAGTATGAGATCCCCGGCGGCCAGTATTCCAACCTTCTGGCGCAGGTGTCAAGCATGGGTTCTCCGGAGGATTTCGAGGATATCAAGGCGCTGTACAAGGATGCCAATGACCTGCTGGGCAATATCGTGAAGGTGACACCGACCTCCAAGGCAGTCGGCGATCTGGCGATCTTTATGTACAAAAACGGTCTGACGAAGGAGAATATTCTGACCGAGGGCGCGGGGCTTTCCTACCCGGATTCCGTGGTGTCCTACTTTCAGGGCATGATGGGCCAGCCCTACGGTGGTTTCCCGAAGGAGCTGCAGAAGATTGTCCTGAAGGATATCGAGCCGCTGACCGACCGCCCCGGAAAGACTTTGCCGCCGGCTGATTTTGACGCAATCAAAAAACAGCTCATCGAGAAATATAACTACGGCGACAAGTCCGAGGAAGTGATGCGTCAGAAGGCGATCATCTATGCGCTCTACCCGAAGGTGTATGAGGACTACTGCCAGCACTTTGAGATGTACAACGACGTGACCCGTCTGGAGAGCCATGTATACTTCTACGGACTTCGGAAAAATGAGGAGACCTACTTAAACATCGGCGAGGGCAAGCAGTTGCTCATCAAGTATCTGGAGATGAGTGATCCGGATGTCAACGGGATGCGCATCCTGACCTTCGCGGTCAACGGAATGCTGCGCACCGTCAAGATTTTGGATAAGACGTTGGAGATCAAGGCGGACAGCAAGCTGAAAGCCGACAAGAACAACCCGCAGCATCTCGGCTCCTCCATCCCCGGCACGGTCGGTAAGGTTCTCGTCAAGGAGGGCGACCTCGTGACAAAGAACACACCGCTGATGACGGTCGAGGCCATGAAGATGGAGACCACGGTCGTCTCCAGAGTGGAGGGCACGGTCGACAAGATCTATGTCAAGCAGGGTGATTCCGTGCATCAGGATGATCTGCTGATTTCCTTCCATTTCCTGAAGGAAGAGACGGAGGAAGAGGAGTAGAAGGCCGGAACTTTGTTAATATACCAGCATCGGCTGCCGGTATTCTGACTTTAACCGGCTGCCGGAGCAGGTAAAGAGGATTCGTTTATAGATTTCGGAAGAACGCAGGGTAAGATCGAGTAAGCGGTTTTGCCCTGCGTTTAATTTTTCCCCGTTTTTGGCTAGCTGAGTCAGGATCGGTATGTCTGCCTGTGACTGCATGGCTTTCAGCAGAGGCGCCGCTTCCCGCCGGAAGCCGAGAACGCGCACAAAGGGAGCGTGGCTGCAGGAAGCGGAGAGCTGCAGATCCTCTTTCGTGATATCCAGAAGAACCTGTGCCAGATACCGGCTGACGGCCGTGTATGTCTGGTTTTTGGTCTTGAGCAGGGCGGCAAAGGATGTCCAGCTCTCGAAATTTTCCAGAAGGTTTTCCGTGCGGAAGGCGAGCCCGGAGTTGTCGGGGCCGAAGCAGGAAAGCCGCTCCTTTTTTTCGGTAAGTGCGTAAAACAGAAGGTCGGAGAAATCGTTTTCGCAGAGACACCGGCGGTTGGACGCGGCATGCTGCAGGACATTTGCGATGTCTGTCGGGGTACAGTGCGCCAGTTGATCATCTGTCATATAATTGGGAGCGCAGGATGTGAATTTTTCTTCGGTTTTGTCCTGACGAGTGGACAGGGGCAGTTCGAAGATATCGGTTGAAGGTAATATGCGGGTGCGGCTGGTATTACAGATGCTGTCCGAGAACAGGTAATGCCGTATCGCGGTGGCAGAGCAATACCCGTCGGACAGGTTGGCATCGTGGTAGGCGCTTCCCTGCCGGGGAATCATGCAAAGAGCCAGTGAGCTGTTTCGCTTGCGGATTGCTTTGGCGTATTCCAGAGCGAGGATATTGTTCGGCCCGGAGAGGAGCTGCCGGACAGAAGATGTGGACTCTGTTTCCGCACCGCCGATCTCGTTTCTCAGATACTGCTCCGCCGCCATTTCTCTGGCTTTCGGGAAGGTGAATCCCTCCCTTGTATATGAAGCGAGAAGATGCCGGTACTCCTCCGGTTCGTCGGCGAGCAGTGCGGTGACTTTTTCAAAAAGACCGGAATCGGCGTCGGCGTTTTCGCAGCCGCAGCTCACGACATCCACCACACCCAGCCGGTCGAGCAGGGAGATGCCGCCCATGGCGAACCCTTCCGCACTGGAGAGGGCAGCAGTGACAGGGAGCTCCACGACAAGATCCGCGCCGTGGCACAAGGCCATGTCGGCGCGGTCATACTTGTTTAGGATCGCCGGCGCCCCGCGTTGGACAAAGTCACCGCTCATGACGACGATGACATAGTCCGCGCCGGTGCGGCGGCGTGTCTCTTCGATGTGAAACTGATGCCCGTTGTGGAACGGGTTGTATTCGGCAATGATTCCCGCTGTTTTCATGAGGCTGATGTCCTGTCTGTGTAGGGGATTCTGAAAAATGGATTGCGAAAATGTATTACGCGGTCTCCGCAATATGGTACAGCAGCTTTTCGGTCTCATCCCAGCCCAGGCAGGGGTCTGTGATGGATTTCCCGTAGACATGTTCGCCGATTTTCTGGCTGCCGGGCTCGATGTAGCTCTCCACCATGACGCCCTTTACAAGCGTGCGGATCTCCGGGCTGATGGAGCGATTGTGAAGAATCTCATCCACAATCCGGATCTGCTCCATGTATTTTTTGCCGGAATTGGAGTGGTTCGCGTCCACGATACAGGCCGGGTTGACAAGATCCATCTGCTCATACATATTGTGCAGGCGGATCAGGTCCTCGTAGTGGTAGTTCGGGAGCGTCACGCCGCGCTTGTTGACTGCGCCCCGGAGAATAACATGGGCGAGCGGATTGCCGCTGGTGTCCACCTCCCATCCGCGGTGGGTAAAATGGTGCGGGTGCTGCGCCGCGAAGACGGAATTCAACATCACGGAGAGATCGCCGCTGGTCGGGTTCTTCATGCCGCTGGCCACGTCAAAACCGCTGACGGTCAGGCGGTGCTGCTGATCCTCCACGGAGCGGGCGCCGATGGCCACGTAGGAGAGAAGGTCGTCCACATAATCCCAGTTCTCCGGGTAGAGCATCTCGTCCGCCGCTGAGAGTCCGGTCTCCTCGATCGCACGTAGATGGAGCATCCGGACAGCAATCAGCCCGGCCACCATGTCCGGCTTTGCCTCCGGATCCGGCTGGGTCGCGATCCCCTTGTAGCCCTCCCCGGTGGTGCGGGGCTTGTTCGTATAAATGCGGGGAATGAGAATCAGGCGGTCCTTCGTCTGCTCATTGACCCTCGCCAGCCGGTGGATGTAATCCATGACCGGCTCCTCACTGTCCGCCGAACAAGGCCCGATAATGACCAGAAATTTGTCCGACTCCCCGCGGATCACCGCGCTGATCTGTGCGTCCCGCTCCTCCTTCAGCGCCTGTAACTCCGCGCTCAGAGGAAACTCTTTTTTAATCTCTGCCGGGGACGGCAGCTCTCTCAGATATGTGAAACTCATAGTGTGTATCTCCTATAATCATATAATCCTTATGAATTAATAATCTTATCCTTTATCAGCTCCACCGGCATTTCCTCCCCGGTCCAGCACTTAAAGGAAGCCGCGCCCTGAAAGAGCATCATGCTCAGCCCGTTGTAAGCCGGGCAGCCGGCCTTTTCGGCCATCTCGCAGAGCCTGGTGTGCCGCGGGTTATATACAATGTCGTAGACAACCAGACCCGGATGAAGAAGAGAGACATCCGGAATCGGGCAGGCTTCCGCGCGCGGCGCCATGCCGACGCTGGTGGCGTTGACCAGAATCGCGCTCTCCGCAATGCTTTTTCTCATCTGTTCAATGTCGTCGAAGGGGTATACACGAACGGTGCAGCCGGTTCGCTCCTGCACCCGCCCGGCAAACGCCAGCGTCTGTTTAAATACCTCCGGGCGCTTCCGGCGGAAAATATCGATCTCAGAAACCCCGTCCAGAGATGCCTGGCTGATGATGGCCGTCGCCGCGCCTCCGGCGCCGAGAAGGGTCATTTTTTTCCCGATAATATCGTGCCCGTAATCCGCCACGGAACGCATAAAGCCTTCACCGTCCGTCGTGTGGCCGATCATGCGGCCGTCCCTCAATATGACAGTATTGCAGGCGCCTGCCAACTGCGAGGCGGGCGTCAGCTCATCCATGTATTCCCTGATCTTTACCTTGCAGGGCATTGTTACATTGTAGCCTTTCACCCCGATCTCCTGCAATCCGTACACGACTTTTGCAAGATCCGACTGTCCGACATCAAACGCCAGATAGACATAATCCAACCCCAGCGCCTGAAACGCCAGATTGTGCATTTTGGGGGAAATACTGTGTGAGATCGGACTGCCGATGAGGCCGGTCAGCCCGGTTTTTCCTGAAATTTCCATCGTAAAAAATCCTTTCTGTGCGAAACACCGCGGTTGGATCTGCAATGCCGCCCCTGATAAATTGCTTACAGTTTAGAATAAAACAAGGCGGAAATAAAGTCAATGACTTGCGTCTTTTTTGGGGATGGGCTATACTGATATCAGTAATGTGAGAAGGGGATGGGATTATGCAGGAACCGTTTGATGTGAAGGGAGTCCGCATCGGGGAAGGACGCCCCGTGATCTGTGTGCCGGTGGTGGAGACGGGCGCCGCGGCGATCGTCGGTAAGATTGACGCGCTTGTGAAAAAGGGCGTGCAGATGATCGAGTGGCGGGTGGATTGCTTTGAGGAGATCGACCGGCCGGAGCGTGTGAAGGCGGTGCTGGAGGAGATCCGGCCGCTGACGGAGCAGACTGTCATGCTTTTTACTATCCGTACTGCCAGGCAGGGCGGGAATACGGCGCTGGAGGAGAAAAAGATTCTCTATCTGAATGAACTGGCGGCAAAAAGCGGCAGCATCGACCTGATCGATCTGGAGTTTTTTGAGGCGACGCGGCCGGAGCGGGAGATCCGCCGCTTCCAGAAAATGGGCGTCCGCATCATTGCCTCTCACCACGATTTCCATGCGACGCCGGATGACCGGATCCTGCACATGCTGATGGAGCAGATGAAGCACGGCGGGGCGGACATCGCCAAGCTGGCGGTGATGCCGAACTCGGCGGACGATGTGCTTCGCCTGATGAAGCTGACCAATGATATAAAGCAGAAATACCCTTCGCTTCCGCTGGTCACCATGTCCATGGGCGGGCTCGGTGTGATCAGCCGTGTCTGCGGTGAGACCGTCGGGTCGTGTATCACCTTCGGGGCGGACGGACAGGTGTCCGCGCCGGGACAGCTACAGATGGAG
This sequence comes from Clostridiales bacterium, assembly GCA_021203115.1. GTDB lineage: Bacteria > Bacillota > Clostridia > Lachnospirales > Lachnospiraceae > Eubacterium_I. Next base: position 7,917 of record JAJQBV010000203.1, read on the forward strand.
ACGCTGGCGGGCATATTGGATGCGCTGCACGCGTCGGGGACGAGTGCGTAGGGAGCAGAGCAATCTGTTGTATCATAGAGAGCTGCAGCATCCTGTGATCGGGATGGCAATAGGGTGTGATGCGTTTGCAGGAGGAACAGATGAGGAAGCACATATTCCTGATCGGGTTTATGGGTGTCGGAAAGAGTACGGTCTCCAGAAAGCTGAGAGACCGGATGAAGGCACAGGAGATCGATATGGACGCGGCGATTGTCCGCGAGGCGGGAATGCCTGTCAGCGAGATTTTTGAGAGGTACGGCGAGACGCATTTTCGCGATCTGGAGACACAGATGCTGCAAAAGATTGCCGACGGCAGTCCGGCGGTGGTCTCCTGCGGCGGCGGGTGTGTGCTGCGCCCGGAGAATGTCGCGATCATGAAGGAGAGCGGAACGATCGTCCTTCTGACAGCCGACCCGACCACGATTTACTACAGAGTCCGGAACTCCAAAGCCCGGCCGATCCTAAACGGTCACATGAATGTGGAGTACATCGCCGGCCTGATGGAGCAGCGCAGGCCTGCCTACGAGGGGGCCTGCGACATTCAGGTTTCCACGGACGGGAAGCGGCCGGACCGGATCGCGGGGGAGATTCTGTAGCGGATCAATAAAGATAAATTGTTGTGAACGGTCATATATTTTCCGTTTACAATCGTTTATATAAAACAACAGGAGGAGCAGAGTTATGTTAGTGTCGATTATCGGATTTATCATCTGGATTGTCTGCCTGATCTTAAACATTAAGATTGCGAAGAACAAAAACCGGAATGTCGCCGCATGGGTTGTCCTGAGTGTGTTTTTCTCATGGATCGTACTGATCATCAACCTTTGCCTGCCGGCGAAAGAGGTGTAAGAAAAGAAAATGAGAGGGTATTGACCATATTGCAGTCGATACCCTCTCGCTATGCAACCGGCGGGAATCGAACCCACATTACAGGAGTCGGAGTCCTGCGTTCTATCCGTTAGACTACGGTTGCTTCTGAAACACACAGCGACAATTGATGGAATTGCCGCTGCGGTAAGAGCTTCGAATGGGACTCGAACCCACGACCTACGCATTACGAGTGCGTCGCTCT
>JAJQBV010000026.1 GCA_021203115.1 Clostridiales bacterium
GGTAAATCTGGCTGCCGGGGACGGGCATCCGGCTGAGATCATGGATATGAGTTTTGCCATTCAGGCTCTGAGTGCGAAGTATCTGGTAGAGCACCGGGACAGCCTGACCGAAAAGCTGATTAACGTTCCGCGGGAAGTTGATCTGGAGGTCGCCAACCGCAAGCTGCGCTTCCTCGGCAGGGAAATCGATGTGCTGACGTCGGAGCAGGAGGCGTACCTGAACAGCTCGGCAGTCTGAGCGGAAGCAGTAAGCGCAGCATCTTCCGACACTTCAATATATTAAAGTGCTTTTTCGAATTTGTTTATGATATGATTATGATCGGCGATGCGGGAATTCCCGCATTTGTCGGTCTCTTGTTTAGAACAAACATAGAAGGAGCGATTGCTATGAAGACGAATCGGGAGGAGCAACTCTGGTCGAAGGACTTTGTCATTGTGATACTGTTGAATTTCTTTGGGTTCCTTACACACCTGATGGTTTTATCAACATTTCCGTTTTTCGTGAATTATCTGGGATACACGGAAACCGTGTCCGGCTTGTGTGCGACATTGTTTTCCATTGTAGCCGTTGTTTCCCGCGCTTTTATCGGGTGGGTACTCGACAGTGGCAAGCGCAGGCTGATCATGTTGATTGGTCTCCTTGGCATGGCTTTACTGCCGATGGGATATCTGCTTATCTATACCATACTGACATCCATCGTGTTGACAGCGATACTTCGTATGCTTCATGCTATCGCTTTTGCTGCTACAAACACGGCGGCTGCCACAATGGCGACAGATATCGTCCCCAAAACCCGCTTCGCGGAGGGCATGGGAATGTTTGGCATGTCGACCGCTCTGGCAACTGCCTGCGCACCGGCTATCGGCGAATTTCTCATGAATCTGGGATTTCCCATTCTCTACGGCGGAACGACTGCAATCATGGTACTGGGCTTGATCCTGTTTTTTATTATGAAAAATCCGAAAATCGAACCGTCTCGTAAGAAATTTGCCATCACAGATCTGGTCAACCGCGACGCGCTGCCTGCATCCGCGGTGGCGTTGGTTTTTGTAATGACCTACGGTTCTCTGGAAAGTTACATATTGAAATTTGCTTCCGAGAGTGACGAGGTATCTCTTTCCGGCGCTTTCTTTTTCATTGCGATGGCGGTGATGCTGCTGATTACCCGGGTTACTGTCGGCAAGGTAGCAGATCGCAGAGGTGAGGCAGTCTTTGTCTATGTCTGCTGCCCGGCCATGACAGCAGGGTTGTTAATTCTGGCATTTGCTCCCGGCAACCTTTCTTTCGTGCTGGCGGCACTGCTCTCCGGCTTCGCTTTCGGGTGCATAGAACCATCCCTTCAGGCAATGGCCGTCAGCCTCTCGCCGCCGAATCGGAGAGGGGCAGCCAATTCCACCTTTTTATGCGCCTATGATATCGGCATCGGCGTCGGTGCCGGTCTGGCCGGCGTACTGATTGATCAGATTGGCTACCATCATATGTACGCTGTCCTCTCGCTTGCCTCCATAGCGGCGCTGATTCTTTATATATTCATCGGGCGAAATCATCCGTCTTCGATCACGTGGCAGGTGAAACACGGGAGATAATGGTTGTAAAAGTTTTTCAAATTCATCTCTTGAATTTTTCCGCGGAAAAGTTATAATATTCACATAGTGTGCAGCGATGCGTAAGTCCGGCTATCGCAGCACACTATTTTTTTATGTATTTATCAGAACAGGAGGATTTTGTAAAATGGAAGAGACAGCACAACAGAAAAAAATGGCCACTATGCCGGTCAACAAGCTGATGCTTCACATGGGTATTCTGATCATTCTGTCCATGATGCTTCAGGCTTTGTACAATATCGTGGACAGCGCGTTTGTCTCCAACATGGCAGAAAACGGTGAGGAGGCGTTGAATGCTCTGACACTGGCGTTCCCGGTGCAGATTCTGATCGTGGCGGTGGGCGTCGGAACCGGCGTGGGCGTCAATGCGCTTCTCTCAAAAGCGTTGGGACAGAAGGATTATGAAAAGGCGAACCGTGTGGCGGGAAACGCTTATTTTGTAACCTTTCTCATCTATATTGCCTGCGTGCTGTTCGGTTTGTTCGGCGTGAAGGCTTATATCGGAAGTCAGACCTCCAATGAATTGATTCTGACGATGGGGACACAGTATCTGCGGATCTGCTGTACGGTTTCCTTCGGCATGTTGTTCTTCGCCGTTTTTGAAAAGGTGATTCAGGCAACGGGCCGCTCGATTTATTCCACGATTGCCCAGATTCTGGGGGCTGTGACCAACATCGTGATGGATCCGATTCTGATCTACGGGCTGGGATTTTTCCCGAAGCTGGGGGTGAGGGGCGCCGCGCTTGCCACGATCATCGGCCAGATCGTTTCCTTTGCGGTTGCGCTGACCTTCCATCTGAAATATGACAGGGAGATCAAAAACGGTCTGCGTTATCTGAAACCGTCCGGAAAGATCATCAGTGAGATTTATTCCATCGGACTGCCCGCGATCATCGCACAGGCATTGATCTCGATCATGACCTACGGGCTGAACCTGATTCTGGTCAGGGTGGGAGAAAATATGGTGACGGCTTACGGGCTGTTTTATAAAATTCAGCAGTTCATCCTGTTTGCGGCCTTCGGCCTGCGCGATACCATCACGCCGGTGATTTCTTTCAGCCACGGCATGCGCGACAAGTCACGGATTCAGGACGGAATGAAGTACGGAATTATTTATTCCGTTGTAATTATGCTGATCGGCGCCGTATTTCTGGAACTGTGTGCGAAGCCTCTCTGCGGTGTGTTCGGATTATCCGGAGAAACACAGGCGATCTGTATCAGCGCGATGCGCATCATCTCCGTCAGCTTTGTCTTTGCGGGAGCCAGTATCGCGTTCCAGGGGATTTTTCAGGCGATCAACTGCGGTATGCAGTCCCTCGTCATCTCCCTGTGCAGGCAGTTAATCTTTGTGCTTCCGGTGGCGTGGATTTTTGTCAGCAGGATCACCTCGGCCGGCGCGTCAAGCTCTCTGGTGTGGTGGACCTTCCCCATTGCGGAGGTGATCACGGCAGTGATCGGCGTGTTTTTGCTGCGGAGCGGATATCAGAAGAAGATCAGCGGCTTGAACTGAGTGTGGCGGACTGCCCGCCGGTTCGGGTATAATGTACGAAAATACTGTGAAACTTATCGCATATGCGGCGGATAGCCGCATGTGCCGCATCAAAAGGAGGAGAAGTATTCATGAAACAGCGAATTGTCACGATCAGCCGGGAATTCGGCAGCGGCGGGCGGACCGTCGGGAGAACGCTTGCGAAAGAACTGGGGATTCCGTGTTATGACGATGAGATTCTGTTGAAAACAGCCGTGGAGAGCGGTCTGGCGGAGGATTTTATCAGAGAACACGGAGAGTACACGGCGTCCAACAGCCTGCTCGGCACGATCTTTGCCACGCGCGATTATCAGGGGCGGTCCATGCAGGACGTGGTGTGGCAGGCGCAGAAAACGGTGATCGAGAAGATCGGGCATGAGGAGTCCTGCGTGATCGTGGGACGGTGCGCGGATTATATTCTAAAGGACATTGCGGACTGCCTGACCGTTTTCATCCATGCGTCGAAGGAGTTTCGCGCACACCGGATCGTGGAGGTATACGGGGAGAATGAGACCAACCCCATGAAGCGGCTTTCCGACAAGGATAAGAGGCGGAAGAATTATTATCAGTTCTACACGGATCTGGAGTGGGGACAGGCGCAGCATTACGACATCTGTCTGGACAGCGGCGTGTTCGGGATTGAGCGGTGCGTGGAGATCCTGAAGGAGCTGTATCAGAAATAAAGTGTCGTCACATTTCTTCCGAAAACTTCATATGATGAAGAAAAATCATATCAGGAATTCATCATGAAAAAGATTTGGAAACGGCTTGCGGGGTATGGTCTCACGGTGGCGCTCTCACTGGGGCTTTTGCTGGCCGGGTGCGGGAGAGCAGACGAGGTAAAGGTAACCCTCAATGAAGTGGCTCACTCTATTTTCTATGCGCCCATGTATGTGGCGATCGAGGAGGGATATTTTGCGGAGGAGGGAATTGAGCTGGATCTGGTCTGCGGCTACGGCGCCGATAAGATCATGGCGGCGGTGCTGGCCGGGGAGGCGGACATCGGATTTATGGGTCCGGAGACGACGGTCTACGCGGCAAATGAGGGCGCGAACGATCCGGTGGTCAATTTTGCCCAACTGACTCAGCGCGCCGGAAACTTTCTGGTGGCGCGGGAGGAGTTGGCGGATTTTGAGTGGAGCGATCTGATCGGGACGACGGTTTTGGGCGGCCGGGAAGGCGGCATGCCGGAGATGGTTTTCGAGTACATCCTGAAGCAGAACGGCATCGATCCGGACAGCGACCTGACGATCGACAAGAGTATCGACTTCGGCTCCACAGCGGCTGCGTTTACGGGCAATTCCGCGGACTACACCGTGGAATTCGAGCCCTACGCGACAGCGCTGGAGACGGAGGGCGCGGGGTATGTCGTCGCCTCGCTGGGTGTGGACTCCGGCTATGTTCCGTACACCGCATTCAGCGCGAAGGCGAGCTACATCGAAGAAAACCCGGATGTGATTCAGGCGTTTACCAACGCGCTGCAGAAGGGGATGGACTATGTAAATTCCCATACGGCGCAGGAGATCGCGGCGTCCATCGCGCCGCAGTTTCCCGAGACGGACGCGGAGAGCCTCGCGACGATCGTCGGGCGCTATCTGGAACAGGACACATGTAAGAGCAACCTGATTTTTACGGAGGAGAGTTATAATCTGCTGCTGGATATTCTGGACGGCGCGGGCATGCTGACGGACCGCCCCGCGTATGAGGAGCTGGTTGTCACGGAGTACGCAGAAGGAGCGGCGGAGTAGCGGATTTGTGAAAAACAGACTTTCCGTGCAGGAGAAAGTGGGAAAACCATCAGAGGAGCGGCATTGGCCGCTCCTTTTTACCTCTTTACTTTAAAATTTTGCTGTGTTAAAATCTTGCATAGACAGAGCAAACGGCTTTTGTATAGGAGGGCATGAGATGAATAAAAAGATTCGGACCGAGGCGGTAGATCATTTGTTTGACGCGATTCTCAGTTTACAGGACAGGGAAGAGTGCTACGCGTTTTTCGAGGATGTGTGTACGATCAATGAGATTTTATCCCTGTCGCAGCGCTACGAAGTGGCGCGGATGTTGCGGGAGAAGCAGACCTATCTGGACATCGCGGAAAAGACCGGGGCGTCCACAGCGACCATCAGCCGGGTCAACCGCTCCTTAAACTACGGGAACGATGGGTACGACATGGTTTTTGAGCGGTTAAAGGAAGCCTGATCAGTCGCCTTTTTTGCGCTTTTCTTTCGGGTCGTGCGGCTGCATGGAGTCGATGATTTTCTCCATCAGGAGCTTTTTCACATAGACATCAAAGTTCAGCAGGCAGATAAAAACGAACTTTTGCAGGAAATCTGCCTCCTCTTCGTCCAGATTGTCCATGGTGCGGACGGCCTCCTGACTGGTCATAAACTCCGCGCGGATCGTCTCTTTTAATTGCTCCACCTCCGGCTTTTCCAGAGAAAAAACCATACTGTAGATCTCCTCCAGCGAAGGAGATCCTTTTTTGTTTGTCCAGTAGCGATCCGTGACCGGGTTTAAGATGCTCCGGATATCCTGAATGGAGAGCGTGTTTTTAAAATAATAAATGAAGATCAGGGTCAGCAGGTGCTCCTTGGAATATTTTTTCTTCTCCGGCGGGGGGAGGAGGTCGTTTTTGACATAATTGTTGACCATGGTCTTGGTCAGCACCTTGTCCTCCTTGTATCGCTTGGAGGGAGCCAGCTGATCCTCCATGAATGAGGTGATCTGGTCCATGTACAGTCTGATGTCCGGCATGGTCTCCGGTCGTATGTACTCAATGCGGGAGAGACTGTCCAAAATACTGTCCAGTAAATTCTGTATGTTGATCGTCATGGCGCATTGCCTTTCGTAAGAAATATTATGATACTACGGATTGTTTCGCACGGGCAGAGACCCATTTTTCTCTGCCCTTTCCGCATATTATAAAGTACGCATCGGAAGATGACAAGCGAAAAATCCTGTGCGAGCCGCATTTCCGTTCACAGTCTGAACACATTTTCCTAAAATTATCATCACATTTGCCGTGTAAGATGGACAATAAAACTTTGGAGGTTTCAGTATGAGCAAAAAATCACAGACTCCTCCGGCGGATGCAACACCGGAGAATCTTGAAAAAGCGATTGACAAATATCAGCGTCAGGAGGTTATGCGCATGCTGAAAGCGGGCGCGCTCTCCGGATTGGATGCGGAGAAACACGCGGAGACCTGCAGGCGTCTCGTCGGTCTGCGAAGCATGGAGATCATGGATTTCCTCAGCCGTCAGAAGGAGCCGTTCACGGCCGACATGCTGCAGCTGGATTTTGATGTGTTCCAGAACCGTGATTTTGTCAGAGAACTGCTGACAAAATACAGTAAAAAGTTTGACCTTTCCGACGAAAAAGAGTGCGAAGCGCTTTTTGCCGTGGCCTGTACCGTAGATAATGAGAAGACCGTAAAGCAGCTGATTCGTCTGAAAAAGGCGGTCGCATCCTATCCGATGATCGGATCCGCGTCCATGCCGATCTTTGAACAGATCACCGCTATCCCGGATGGGCTGATGCACGATGATGACCGTGTCCGGCTTTATCTGCAGGCATTTCTCTCTGCTGACTGGGAACTGAAGCTTGTGTTTATGCAGGATGCGAAAATCGATTATTTTCTGAAAAACACGGACGGGAAGACCGCCGCGGATCTGTTGGAGGAGCGGATCCGTACCTTTAAATATGATAACGGCAAAAAAGGCCGCCTCATGAAGCTTCAGGAGGAACAGGCCTTAAAGATGCTGAGAAAGATGGAGTCCGAAAGAGAACAATCTTCGGATAAGAAAAAGCTTTCCCTGAAGATAAAGATTCTGATACTCTGCATCTGCGTCGCGGCCGCAGCTGTGATCGGAGCAGGGATCGGATATTATCTGGCGCACTACAGCGCTTCCGCGGAGACTACTGAGGATGTCTCCGCAGAGAAAGAGTAAATCCTTTCTTTTTCTCGTAGGGCTCTACCTTAACATCGGTTACCTTGTAGCCGGTTTCCTTTACCGCAGATTTAATCCGGGCCACATCCGGCGGCCCGTCCAGAATGATTTCCGCCGTCCCTTTTGTGTGGGAGGCGGAAATCTTTGCATTGCCGAGCACTTTTCGGATCGCTTCACAGACATGCGCCTCGCACATTCCGCAGGACATCCCGTCTATTATCAAGGTTACTTTATTCATGGCGTTTACTCCTTTCGGGTTTATATATCTTAACAGAATATAGCATAAACTAACCCTAAGCGCAAGATATAAGAAAAGATGAATGGAAAATAAAATCCGCCGACGAAAACACGGAGACGAAAAAATCGGCGAAAAAATCGGCCGTGAAACAGTATGGACAAAGAAAAGCCGGATGAGTTATAATAACATGCGTGGATTTTGAGCGCGGGAGGCGGCATATGGAGACGCATAAAGACTTTACAGAAGGAAAGATCATAGGACCGCTGTTTGGATTTGTCGGTCCGATTTTATTTGCCCTGTTTTTGCAGGCGATGTACGGAGCCGTTGATCTGATGGTTGTCGGGAAGTTCGGGACTTCCGTGGATGTGTCGGCGGTTTCCACCGGATCACAGATTATGAACTCGATCACCTATATGATCTGTGCGTTTGCCATGGGGACGACAGTGACGCTCGGACAGAAGCTGGGCGAGGGAGAGGCGAAGCAGGGCGGCCGGATCGTCGGCGCAAGCATCGTCCTTTTTCTTGTGATCGGCGTGGTGATGATGATACTGGTTCCGGTTTGCGCAGGCGGGCTGGCAACGCTCATGAACGCACCGGAGGAAGCTCTTTCCGCGACGATCGCCTATATCCGGATCTGCGGGGCAGGATCGATTGTCATTATTGCATACAATCTGATCGGGAGCATCTTCCGCGGACTGGGGGATTCCCGCACGCCGCTGGTCACGGTGGCGATCGCCTGCGTCTGCAATATTCTCGGGGATCTGCTGTTTGTTGCTGGATTCGGCATGGGAACGCGGGGCACAGCCGTTGCCACGGTCATGGCCCAGACTGTCAGCGTACTCATTTCTTTCCAATTGATACGTAGAAAAAAATTGCCGTTCGAACTCAGCAGAGACCAGATTCGCCCGGATGTCCAAATCACGAAAAGTGTGGCTTCGGTCGGAATACCGCTCGCGCTGCAGGATCTTATTCTGAGCATATCCTTTCTGATTATCCTGGCGATTGTGAATTCTCTGGGTTTGGTTGCCTCGGCGGGTGTTGGCGTGGCGGTCAAGGTCAGCAGCTTTATCATGCTGGTTCCGTCATCTTTCTCACAGGCAATGTCTGCGTTTACCGCACAGAACTACGGGGCAAAAAAATACGGGCGGGCGGTGCGGTCGCTCTGGTATGCCATCGGGACCTCCACTCTTCTGGGCATCGCGCTGTTTTACCTGGCCTTTTTCCACGGGGATATCCTGGTGGGTATTTTTTCAAGTGACGCGGAAGTGATCGCCGCAGCGTCGGATTACCTGAAAGCCTATGCCATCGACTGTATTTTCATCTGCTTCCTGTTCTGCTTTACCGGATTTTTCAACGGGATCGGTGCGACGAAATTCGTTATGACGCAGGGGATCGCCGCTGCGTTTCTGGTCCGCATCCCAGTAGCATGATATATGAGCCTTCAGGAGCCGGTGTCCCTTTTTCATATCGGACTCGGAATCCCGGTTTCCACGCTGGTGCAGATCGGGCTGTGTTTCTGCTGTTATTTCTGGGTGCTGCGGCGGAAGCTGAGATAGTCATTTAAATCATTGCAGGATGAAATGTTTGACGAAACTTTTCCCCTGTGCTATACTC
>JAJQBV010000047.1:0-320 GCA_021203115.1 Clostridiales bacterium
GGGAAAAACTTTTTAATTTTTTTATTGTCTACTTGACGGGAAGCACACCACAAGGCGGGTTTTTTTTCTTTTTTCTCTTCTTTTTACAACTCAAGTGTGATACAATTTGTTTGCATGGCCTGCGGCCATCCAAGGAGGGGGTTTTATGAGTAAGGTAGCGATCGTAACAGACAGCAACAGCGGCATTACTCAGATGGAGGGAAAGCAGCTTGGCATATATGTCATGCCGATGCCGTTTTATATCAATGAGGAACTGTTTCTGGAGGAAATCACCCTGACGCAGGATCAGTTTTACGAGAAGCTGACGGCCGGTGCGGACA
>JAJQBV010000047.1:330-8780 GCA_021203115.1 Clostridiales bacterium
CTCCCGTTGTGGGCGAATTTATCGAGCTTTGGGACAGACTGCTCACCGCATATGATGAGATCATACATATTCCCATGTCCAGCGGCTTGTCCAGCACCTGTTCCGCCGCGCAGATGATCGCGCAGGATTATGACGGCAAAGTGTTCGTCGTGGACAATCAGCGCATTTCCGTGACACAGCGCCGGTCCGCTTTGGATGCAAAGATGCTGGTGGATGCGGGGAAGTCCGGACAGGAGATTTATGATGCGCTGATGGCGAATAAAATGGAGTCCGGTATCTACATCATGCTAGATACCCTGTATTATCTGAAAAAGGGCGGGCGGATCACACCGGCTGCCGCGGCGCTGGGAACGCTTCTGAAACTGAAGCCGGTGCTGCAGATTCAGGGGGAGAAGCTGGACGCCTTTGCGAAGGCCCGGACGACGAAACAGGGGAAAACTATCATGATCAAGCAGATCCAGGACGACTGCAGAGACCGTTTCGGATCCGCGACCGGCGAGAATATTCATATTGCCATGGCTTACACGCACAATCTGGAGCCTGCGGAGGAGTTCAAACGGGAAGTGCAGGCGGTTTTTCCGGATCATGATATTGTCCTGCAGCCGCTGTCATTGAGCGTTTCCTGCCATATCGGCCCGGGCGCGCTGGCGGTGACTGCAACGAAGGCGATTACAATTGTGTGAGGGTGCAGGAGATGGATATTGAATTATATAAAAAACTCCGTCAGAGCGGATTTATCCGGGAGGTGGGTTTTGAAGCGGCTGAGATGGAGAATGGTTATGCGAGATGTGAACTGGTTCTGCAAGAGAAGCATTTTAATCCGATCGGCTCTGTACACGGCGGTGTGATTTTTACCATGGCGGATACGGTAGGGGGTGCGGCTGCTGTAAGCAGGGGAAGAGCTGTCACTACTGTTTCCGGCGATATTCATTTTCTCCGGCCGGCCATGAATTCAAAAAAATTAATCGGTGAGTCGCAGGAGGTCAAAACCGGAAAAAATATGTGTGTTTATAATGTGATGATTTCGGATGAAACAGGTCGGCAGATTGCCATGGCGACCATGACTTATTATTATATTCAGGAAAAGTGACCGGAAGGAACGAATGATATGAAGCTGAGTATGTGGACGATCCTGAGTTATTTTGAGCATCACGGATACAGGGCGGTTGCCGAGATAAAAAAAGGAGATCCGTGTATCTCCGATTTTTGCATATCTGTGGAAAAAGAGCAGAAGGCTTTTCCGGAATCCGACATACTTAATATCTGTTCCGGTTCCGGTTTGGGACTGGATGCGGCGGTGGTACTGGTATATAATGAGGATCGTATTTTATTACCCGATGCCAGTATTTTTGATGCCTGTATGGAACTTTCCTCCGCTATGAGTTATTACAACCGATGGGAGAACAAGCTGCTTCGCACACTTGTGGAGCAGCGTCCCCTGCAGGATATTCTGGATATTGCGCATGATGTGTTTGAGCGTCCCATGTTTATCAAGAGCAACAGTAATTATGCACTGGCGATATCCCGGGGATATGGTGCTCAGACACATCCTGACTGGATACGGCTGGAGGAGAGTGTTTCCACAAAACAGTCGGATATGGATGCGATTAAGACTCTGACGATGGACAATGATTTCAGAAAGGCTTTTCAGGATGTCTCTCCGACGATACGCTACTCTCCGCTATATAAAAGTAATGTACTGCACGCAAATGTGTGGCTTGAGTCAGAGCGAATCTGTGAGATAGTAGTGCTTGAGAATAATGTGCCGTTCAATCCCGGAGAACCTTATTTGCTGGAAGAGCTGGTGCACGTCACGGCAAACTATGTGTCGGCAAATCGTATTCTTTATAACAGCCAGGATGGAGTTCCCTCTATGATTCTGGATATGGTGAAGGGAAAGACGATAAAACAGAACAACATTGACCATCTGTATCCGGTGCTGGGCTGGGATAAACAGGACAGTCTGCTTGTGATAGCGATCAGCCCTTATATGAATCTGGAATCTCCCGCTATTCATGTGCTTCAGGAAAACCTGATACAGGAATTGAAACACAGTTTTGTATTTATCCATGAAAAGAAGATTGTCTGTATTTCCAATCTGACCCGGGAGGGAGGAGAGGATGTTCTTATCGCCCGTCTTGAGAATAAAATCACCACAGAGGGATTTCACTGTGGGATCAGTTATGAATTTGCCGGTCTGGAACATGTTCTGGTATACTATCAGCAGGCTTTGTCGGTTTTGAAAGTCGCTGAGTCTGCGAATGTTCTATGTATGCGTATGGCAGAGACTGCGCTCTCCGTGATTCATAATAGTGTTAGTTCCGTGGAGTTTGCGGATTCCATGATTCATCCGGATATCCTTCGCCTCAGAAAGAAGGATAAGGTACATAATATGCAATATGTCAAAACTCTGTATGCGTATCTGCTGCATGGCGGAAATTACACAGACACTGCCAACTATCTCGGCGTTCATCGCAACAGCGTCATTTATCGGATGTCTAACATCGAAACAATCATGCAGTCTGATTTGAAGGATATGAATAATCGAAAACAACTTCTGCTGTCTTTTCTTCTGTTTTACGGTGATGAGGACCGGTGAACAGAGTATTTCCATGTGATATTTAAAACGGTATAGTTTTTGAGGCTACGGGAACGCAACGCGTTCCCGTAGCTTTTTATGTGCCAATAAGGTTGATTGTAGGAAAATTACAAATGAGAACTTGTAAATTGTAGACATACAATATTGAAATAGAAACAGAAAATTTGTATATTATTCACATAACCAAAAAGTGACTATATTATAAAGAAACGGAGGAAAAGGTTATGGCTTATGTCACAGATCCATGGAATGGCCTGCAGTTTTATGAGTTGTCTCATGAGTGGGGCTGCGGTGTTCCTTCCTATCCCGGAGATGACGATGTTATTTTCGATCACGGGGTAAAACACGCACAGTTTGGTGTGCAGGCATTTAAAATTCGCACGAATTTCCACACCGGCACTCATATGATCGCACCGATTCATATGCAGGCCAGAGGAGATGATCTTGCTCAGGTGGATCCGGAACGCTTTTTCGGAAACGGGATTATTCTGGATCTGAGAAATAAATCCAACTGGGATAAGATCACAGCCGATGATCTGAAAGCTGCCGGCGAGATCCGCGAGGGAGATATCGTAGCGATCAATACCGGATGGCATCATAAGTATTCGGATTCGCTGGAGTATTTCGGAAAAGCTCCCGGATTGACCGAGGATGCCGCTCAGTATCTGGTTTCTAAAAACCCGAAGTTCGTAGCGATCGATACGCCGTATATTGACTGTCCGGTTGCGACGACCCTGACTCCTCATGTCGGAAGACCCGGTCCGTTTATGAAGCGTCTTGTCCCTACATATAAGGAAGAAACCGGACGTGATGCACAGGCGGACTATCCCGGATTCTACCCTGCACATAAGACGCTTGCGGCAGCGGGTATTCCGGTAATTCAGCAGATGGCGGGCGATGTGGACGAGCTGACAGGAAAGCGCGCGACCATGATCGCGACACCGTGGAAGATCTGGCGCGGGGATGCCTGCCCGGTTCGTTTCACAGCGATTCTTGATCCGAGCGGAAAAGTTCGCATTGACAGTGGTGAGTGAAAGGAGGAGCGAGAGATATGAGTATACAGGTATTTGATTTGACACATACATTTGAGCCTTTTATGCCTCAGTGGCCGTCAGGATGCAACTTAAAGATGGAAGTAAAGCGTTTCCATGCTAACGACGGTATCTATAACATTCAGTGGGAAGGTATCATGCACAGAGGTACCCATATGGACGCACCGCTGCACGTGACAGAGTGCAAACCGGATATCACACAGTATCCGCTCTGGCGTTTCTTCGGTACCGGCGTCTGCCTGAATATTCCGAAGGGAAAATGGGGCAAGATCACACCGGAAGATCTGGAGAAAGCGACTCCGGCAATTCAGCCGGGCGATATCGTGATGATCAACACGAGCCAGCACCACATCTGGAGCGACAGTGATGATTATTTCGCATATGGATGCGGAGCAATCGGAGCTACGGCAAACTGGTTGATTGAAAAAGAGATTAAAATGGTCGGATACGGCTGCCAGGCAAATGATCATCCGATGGCGACAAAACTGGTTGACCATGGCCTTGGCCCCACACGTCCGGATCTGATTGAGGAGTGGAAAGAGGAGTATGGCAGAGATCCGCTGATCGATTTCCCCTATTGGGAAGATGGACATAAGAACCTTATGGTTCAGGGCGGTATCCCGGGCATCGAGAATGTCGGCGATGACTGCGGAGACGGAGAGAGCGTTTTTGATCAGATTACAGGAAAGAGATGCTTCTTCGCAGCGTTCCCGTGGCGTTTTGTAAATGGCGAGGGATCCGGTGTTCGTGTTCTCGCACTTACGGACCCTGAAGGAGATTTCCACTTTGAGACAGGCGAGTGATTTTTCGTCAGAATCAGACGAGACTATAAAAATAAATACGAGGAGGATTAAAAATGGATTTGTTTTCACTTGATGGAAGAAATGCAGTCGTAGTGGGCGGCGCCGGCGGTATCGGGCAGGCAATTGCACAGGGACTGGCGGAAAACGGAGCGCAGGTTGCGATCGCAAGCCGGAGAATGGAATCTCTGGAACGTGCACAGTCTGAAATCGAGGCGAACTGCGGAAAGAAAGTTCTGATCTTTACCGTGGACGGCACTGACGAGGAGAGCGTAAAAGCGCTCGTAGAGGCGACTGTGAAGGCGATGGGCAAGGTAGATATCCTAGTAAACGCGCAGGGCTTAAATAAAAAGTTCCCGGCGGAAGAGTTTGATATGGACATTTACCGCAGTATGCTGGAAGCCAATGTGGTCAGCGTCATGCAGACCTGCAAGCATTTCGGAAAACATATGATGGGGAACGGATACGGCAAGATTGTCAACCTGTCTTCTGTCCGCGGCAAAATTGCCACGCGTAATCCCGGCAATGCGGCTTACTGCAGCACCAAGGGTGCGGTTGACATGCTGACCCGTCAGCTTGCGTCAGAATTCGGACCTCACGGTATCACAGTAAATGCGATCGGACCTACGATTACCGAGACCCCGATGATGACCCAGATCATTGAGCAGAGAGGCGGAGACGCTTACCGCAAGCAGCAGGCGGATGCGCTTCCGATGCGCCGCATGGCGAAGCCGGAAGATTGCGTCGGAGTTACTGTATTCCTTGCTTCTGCGGCTTCCGATTTCCTTACCGGAAATATTCTTTATCCGGATGGTGGCCTGACTGCGGTTGGATGAGTTATCTCTATTCAGGACAAGTTGCGGGTTTAATCTTCCGGACTTGTCCTGATAAAGTAAAACATGCGGAATCCGGTCGTGACAGAGTATCATGCGGATTCCGGTATTATAAGGTAACTTAAAAACAAAAATGATAAGAGAGGAAAGGAAGTTAGAATGAAAAGGAAAAAAGTATTAGCAATTTGTTTGACAGCGATGATGGGTGCAATGTTGGGATTGTCCGCGTGCGGATCCTCCTCGGATTCTTCTTCGTCTACGGCTACTGCAGACACCACCGATACTGGGAGTGCTGCAGAAGAGTCTGCGTCCGTTTCGTCAGCGGCGG
The DNA here is from genome assembly GCA_021203115.1 of Clostridiales bacterium. Classification (GTDB taxonomy): domain Bacteria; phylum Bacillota; class Clostridia; order Lachnospirales; family Lachnospiraceae; genus Eubacterium_I. The sequence goes on from JAJQBV010000047.1 coordinate 5,943, forward strand.
CCGATGGCACGGATTATAACCTGACTTTCTCCATGCATACCGCAGCGGATTCCACCTACGGCAACCTGCTCCAGGAACTGTTTGATGACATTTCCGCGGATACTGATGGCCATGTGAACATCCAGATTTACGGTTCCGCTACATTGGCAGCCGGTGCGGATGTGGCTGACATGATCACTGACGGCGGCGTTGACCTTGGCTGGATTTTCGCGGGATTCTATACAGGACAGTATTCGCTCTCAGAGGTGATCAGCACTCCGCTGATGGAGACATCCACCATGTATGAGACCACAGAAGTACTCTGGGATCTGTATGAGAACTATCCGGAGATGGCGGCCGAGTGGGACGACTATTATATCCTGATGATGTATGCGAACCCGGTGAACTACATTTATACCAACACGGAAGTATCTTCACTGGCAGATCTTCAGGGTATGACGATCCGTACCGTCAGCGGCATCATAAATGATGCGTTGCTGGATTATGGTTGTAATCCGACCACGATCGCTCCGAACGACATCTATGATTCCATGTCCAAGAATACGATTCAGGCCTTCATGGTAGAGCCTACCGTTATCGAGGATTACACTCTGGGCGAGGTTGCAAGTTATGAGGTAAAAATCCCGATTTACCAGTCCACTTTCGTCGTGGCGATAAACAAAGACGTGTACAACAGTCTTCCCGCTGAGTATCAGGCAGTGCTTGACTCTTATGCGACCAGAGAGTACTCCCTGGAGTATGCGGCGCAGATGGATGAGTACGTGCAGGAGATCGAGGATAACTTTGTAGCCGGCGGCGGTACTGTCGTAGAGATATCTGATGAGGATATTGCTGAGCTGCAGGCTTACGTAGATCCTTACGTAGATTCCTGGATTGAGGAGAATACCACGGATGACTTCGACGCACAGTCATACTATGATTTCGCGATGAGCAAGTTCGCTGAGTACGAATAAGACGCAAGAGTAAAGATGTATATTTAGATTAGGAGGAAATGCAGTGAGTTCAGGCATTGTAATTGGAATAATCGGAATTATCATACTGATCGGCCTGATCTTCGCGGGTGTGAACATTGGCATAGCCCTGATGGCTGTCGGCTTTTTCGGGTATGCTATTGTGGTAAATTCTAAGGCGGCGATCTCCGTGCTCTGCACGGTGCCCGCCGCCCAGGCGAGTTCCTACAGCATGATGGTGGTTCCGCTGTTCATACTGATGGGCAACTTCGCCTACCGCGCCCGCATGTCAGAAGGTCTGTATGATTGTTGTAAAAAATGGCTGAACCGCATTCCCGGAAACCTGGCATGTGCCACGATCGTGGCATGTGCCGGTTTCGGCGCTATATGCGGTTCCACCCCTGCCACCTGTGCTACCATGGGCACCATCGCTCTGCCGGAGATGAGGAAAGAGGGTTATGACGACAAGCTTTCCACCGGTTCGGTCGGCGTTGGCGGCACACTGGGCATTCTGATCCCGCCCAGTACCCCTATGATCCTGTATGCCGTGCTGACGTCCTGTTCTGTAGGCGCCATGTTTGCGGCCGGTGTTCTGCCGGGCATTGTTCTGGCTCTGCTGTGTGTCTTCACAGTGGTCTTCCTCTGCAAGACGCACGAGGGGTACGCGCCGCCGACGAAGAAGGTTACATGGAAGGATCGTTTTCTTTCCCTGAAGGGTCTGATTCGTGTGGTTATCCTGTTCGGCGTTGTGTTGGGCGGTATGTTTACGGGGTGGTTTTCCGTCGCGCAGTGTTCCGCAGTCGGCGCGTTTTTGGCGCTGATCCTGATGATTCCGGGCGGTACCTTTAACTGGAAGACTATAGTGGATGGTTTAAAAGAGTGCGTGCGTACTTTTTCCATGACATTTTTGATCATCATCGGGGCGAGCGTGTTCAGCAGCTTTCTGACGGTCACGAATATCCCGATGACGCTGGCGAGCAGTATCGGCGGCCTGAATGTGTCCAAATATCTCATCCTCGTCCTGATTACCCTGGTATATCTGGCACTCGGCATGATCATGGACGCGCTGCCGATGATGATGCTGACTGTGCCGATCTTCTATCCTGTGATCATGGAGCTCGGATTCTCACCGATCTGGTTCGGTATCTATAACGTGCTGCTCATGTGTCTTTGCTCGATCACGCCGCCGGTCGGTATCTGCTGCTTTGTGATCAAGGGCATGAACAAAGATCTGTCCCTCGGAACGATCTACAGAGGCTGCCTGCCCTTTATTATCACCATTTTCGTGATGATCGTGCTGCTCGCGGCGATTCCGCAGATTGCCACGATCATCCCTCACCTGTTGGGAATGATATGAGGTGTGTGATATGAAAAAAATAGATGCAATAGTAAATAAAATTTCTGACTATGTAGCGTATGCCAGCATGGTTGCTGTGTGCGTTATGATGATTTTAAACGTGATTGATTCCATCACAACGAAGACCGTAGGCAATTCCGTAAAGGGTGCCTATGAGATTTCGGAGGTTACGCTAATGTGCGCGATCTTTCTGGCGCTGGCATACGGTCAGACGAAGAAGACCCACGTGCATATGACGCTGTTTATCGGCAAGCTTCCGGGCAGGACAAAATACATTCCGTTTTTCCTGGGAAACTGCCTGAGTGTTGTGATGATGGTTCTGCTGTCCTATGCCATGATCTACCAGACCGGGCGCGAATTTTCTTCGAACAGCGTTACCTCAATCCTTCATATACCTTATTATCCGTTTTATGTCATTTCCGTGATCGGCATCATCGCATTCCTGGTCACTCTGGTATATGACACGATCATATCTCTCCTTGGTCCTATGTCAAGATTTAGAACAAATTAAAATGAGAAGTTTTGCCCGCT
>JAJQBV010000123.1 GCA_021203115.1 Clostridiales bacterium
ATATCGAACCGTACCGCACTGCCTTTGACAGTGCGCTGGAGACATTCCGGAGTATGGGCTTTCAGGTGGAGCTTGGGCCGAACTGCTATGAAGGCAGCGGGATCGGCATCAGCAACACACCGCAAAAATGCGCGGCGGAGCTGCAGAAATTCTACAGCAAGCGGAGCAACGATGTCCTAATCTCCTGCGGCGGCGGCGAGCTGATGTGCGAGGATCTGAATTATCTGGATTTTGATAAAATCGCGAAAGCAAAGCCGAAGTGGTATATGGGATATTCGGATAACACGAATATGACATTTTTGCTGACGACACTCTGTGATACAGCGTCCGTTTACGGTCCCTGTGCTTCTACCTTCGGGATGGAGCCGTGGCATGCGTCGCTTGAGGATGCGCTTTCTCTGCTGACCGGCGAGAATCTGACGGTTCACGGATATGAGCTCTATGAAGCGGAGAGCGGGAAGAATGAGGAAAATCCGCTGGCGCCCTACAATGTGACGGAACCGCGGATAATGGTGAAGGTGCCGGATGAGGATGTCCGCATGGAAGGGCGCCTGATCGGCGGTTGTCTGGATGTGCTGACCCTGTATACGGGGACAAAGTATGACCGGGTGAAGGAGTTCGCGGAGAAATATAAGGAAGACGGGATCCTCTGGTTTCTGGAGGCCTGCGATCTGAATACAATGGGAATCCGGCGCGCACTCTGGCAGCTGGAGCAGGCAGGATGGTTCCGGCATGTAAAGGGATTCCTGATCGGCCGGCCGCTCTGCCACGGGGAAGCGTTTCTCGGCATGAGTCAGTATGATGCCGTGATGGGCATTTTAGAAAAGTATCATGTACCGGTTCTGATGGACCTGGATATCGGTCATATCCCGCCGGCGATGCCGCTGATCTGCGGGAGCTATGCGAAGGTGGAAACGCTGGGAAATGAGATTACGGTTGAGATGAGCTTGAAATGATTACGATTCACATCTGGCGATGATCATTTTGCAGATCGGATTTCCCTGCGAGGAGAACCGTTCCTCGTACTCGGTCATGACATTGCCCGCATTCAGAGCGTCGTCGTGATGGAGATCCCATGTGGAGGCCAGAAGCTTCCACCCGGCCGGTTCGATCTGGTCGAGGGAGAACGCAAAGAGATCCCGGTTGTCGGTTTTGAACTCAATCCGGCCGGACGGCACAAGGATTTGGTCATAGCGCTTCAGAAATTCTGCGGAAGTCAGCCGACGCTTTGCATGGCGGTCCTTCGGCCATGGGTCGGAGAAGTTCAGGTAGATGCGATCCACTTCGCCGGGTGCGAACATGGCACAGATGTCGGTCGCATCCATGCGGATAAAGCGGATGTTAGGCAGCGGTTCGGTCTGTGCGTCGATTTTTTCCAGAGCACGGACGAGGACACTGCTGTATTTTTCGATGCCGACATAATTAATTTCTGGATGCAGTTCGGCGAGGGCGGTGAGAAACCGCCCTTTTCCCATGCCGATTTCGATGTGGACTGGGTGATCATTCCCGAATATATCCTGCCAGTTCCCGGCCTGCGGGGACTCCTCGGTAAAGCATAGGTTATGAGCGGCAATGGTTTCTCTGGCGCCGGGGATATTTCGTAAACGCATGGGTACCTCCTGATTTGTTCCGAAATAGTTCCTGATATTCGGGTTCTTTATGCCCAGAATAATACAGGACAATCGTTTTATCCAGTTGCTCAAAGTTATAGCCCCATCTATTTCGCAAAATCAATAATTTCTCAATATTGGGAAATAGATGGGGCGTTTCATGCCGTTTTCACTTAGAAAACTCTACTCCAGTTCAAACGCACCGGTATACAACTGATAGTACGTTCCCTTCTCCGCGATCAGCTTGTCGTGGTTGCCGCGCTCGATGATGCGGCCCTGATCCAACACCATGATCACATCGGAGTTCATGATTGTGGACAACCTGTGTGCAATCACAAACACGGTACGTCCCTTCATCAGCGCATCCATACCTCTCTGCACGATGGCCTCGGTACGCGTATCGATGGAGGAGGTCGCCTCATCCAGAATCATAACCGGCGGATCCGCCACCGCCGCGCGGGCGATGGAAATCAGCTGCCGCTGACCCTGGGAAAGGCCGCTGCCGTCCCCTTCCAGCACTGTGTCATAACCGTGAGGCAGCATCCGGATAAAACTGTCCGCGTTCGCCAGCTTCGCAGCCGCGATACAGTCCTCATCCGTCGCCTCCAGCTTGCCGTAACGGATATTGTCCATAACCGTTCCGGTAAAGAGGTTGACATCCTGCAGCACCACACCGAGCGATCGGCGCAGGGACGGTTTCTCAATATCCGCGATGTCGATGCTGTCGTAGGTGATCGATCCGTTCTGAATATCATAGAACCGGTTGATCAGGTTCGTGATCGTCGTCTTGCCCGCACCGGTAGCACCCACCAAAGCAACCTTCTGCCCGGGCTCCGCGTACAGCGTGATATCGTGAAGCACGGTCTTCTCCGGATTATAGCCGAAGTCCACATGCTCGAACTCCACATGACCCTTCATCTCGACCAGCTTAAAGCTGCCGTCCTCCTGCGGAACCTTCCACGCCCAGTGCTTCGTGCGCTCCGGGCATTCCACCATGTTGCCGTCCTCATCAAAGCGAACGCGAACCATCGTTACTGTGCCGCCATCCTGCTCAACCTCCTCATCCAGGAGTTCGAAGATACGCTCCGCGCCGGCCAGCGCCATAACGATGAAGTTGATCTGGTTCGAAATCTGGCCGATCGGGTTGACAAAGCTTCGGGACAACTGCAGGAAGGTTACGATTGAACCGAGCGTCAGTACGCTGATCCCGGTCAGGCTGATATTCGTCACGCCCTTGATCCCCAGCGCACCGCCGACAATAGCGATGACCACATACAGGATGAAGCCGACATTGTTCAGGATCGGCATCAGGATGTTGGCGTAGGTATTCGCCTTCGTCGCGCTGTCACAGAGCTCATCGTTTACTTTGTCAAAGCTTTCTTTTGCCTTTTCCTCATGATTGAAGACCTTGACCACCTTCTGGCCGTTGATCATCTCCTCAATAAAACCGTTCTCCGCGCCGAGCGCAGTCTGTTGCTTAACAAAATATCTCGCGCTGCCTCCGGCCACATGTTTGATAATCATAAAAATGATGAAGACAAACGCCACCACAACCAGCGTCAGCCATATACTGACCGTCAGCATGGAGACAAACACAACCACTACTGTAATGCAGGAGTTCAGCGTCTGCGGGATACTCTGTGTGAGCATCTGCCGCAGGGTGTCCGTATCATTGGTGTAATGGCTCATCACATCGCCGTGGGTGTGTGTGTCAAAATAACGGATCGGCAGCTTCTGCATGTGCTCGAACATCTCGTCACGAACTTTTTTCAGAATTCCCTGTGCAATCGTCACCATCAGACGGTTATAGACAAATGCCGCTACCACGCCGCAGGCAAAGATCCCTATCATCCGCATCAGATAGTTCAGCAATCCGGAAAAATCCGGGTTATCCGTCGCAAGAAGCGGCATAATATAAACATCGATCAGATCCTGGATAAACAGGCTGGCCATCGCGGTCGTTATCGCTGCCAGCACAATGCAGATCACAACGATCGCAAACCGTACCTTGTATTCTCCCAGGTAACCGAGCAGACGGACTGTCGTCCCCCTTGTATCCTTTGCACCTTTTTTCTTATTCATCCAGACCACCGCCTTTCTGCTGCGACTCAAAGGTCTCGCGATAAATATCACTGGTTTTTAACAATTCCTCGTGTCTGCCGACCGCAACCACCTTTCCGTCGTCCAGAACAATGATTTTATCGGCGTCATCGATAGACGCGACACGCTGCGTAATGATAAACTTCGTCGTCTCCGGAATGGCCTCCGCAAAGGCTTTCCGAATCAGCTTGTCTGTCTTGGTATCCACCGCGCTGGTGGAGTCGTCAAGGATCAGAATCTTCGGCTTCTTTAAGAGCGCCCGTGCGATACACAACCGCTGACGCTGTCCGCCGGAGACATTCGTGCCGCCCTGCTCGATACAGGTATCATATTTGTCAGGCATCCGCTCAATAAACTCATCCGCCTGAGCCTGCTGACAGGCTGTCACAATCTCCTCGTCCGTGGCATTCTCATTACCCCACCGAAGATTCTCTTTGATTGTACCGGAAAACAGGACGTTCTTCTGCAGTACCATGCCCACACCGTCACGCAGCGCCTCCAGATCATAATCGCGGACATCCACGCCGCCGACCGTGACTCTTCCCTCCGTCACATCGTACAGACGCGGGATCAGCTGAACCAGACTCGACTTTGCGGAGCCGGTCGCGCCGAGCACGCCGACACGTTCTCCGGACTTAATCTCCAGATTGATATCGCTTAAGACATCCCGATCCGCATTCTTGTGATAACGGAAATTCACATGCTCAAAGGTAATCGAGCCGTCCCTGATCTCCGTAACCGGATTTTCTTTATTCCGGATATCGCTCTCCTCCTCCAGAATCTCCACGATACGGTTGCCGGACGCGATGGACATGACGATCATAACCAGAATCATTGAGATCATCATCAGACCCATCAGGATCTGCATCGCATAGGTAAACATACTGGTCAGCTGACCGGTCGTCATGCCTCCGACAACGCCCGCGGTATTTCCGCTGGCAACGATCGCCTTCGCACCCATCCAGGAAATCAGAAGAATGCAGGTGTAGATCGCCGTCATCATCGCCGGCATATTGAATGCCAGCGTCTTCTCCGCGTGGCTGAAATCATTATAGATTGCTTCGGAAATTTTCCCGAATTTTTTCTCCTCGTGATCCTCCCGGATATAGGATTTCACTACACGGATCCCGTGCAGGTTCTCCTGAACGACTTCATTCAGACGATCGTATGTCTTAAATACCCGCTTGAAATATGGATGCACATAGACGCTGATAAAGCCCAGAACCACCGCAAGAACCGGAATCACGATCACAAAAATCAGCCCCATTCTCCGGTTGATGGTAAACACCACCGCCAGCGCGGCGATCACCATGATCGGGCAGCGCACCGCCGTCCGGATCGTCATCATAAACGCATTCTGTACGTTCGTCACATCCGTCGTCAGTCTTGTCACAATACTGGCCGTCGAAAAACGGTCGATATTGGAGAAAGAATACTCCTGCACCTTCGCATACATATCCTTTCTCAGGTTCTTCGCCAATCCTGCCGACGCAACGGCTGCCTCCCGGCCGGCCAGCGCGCCGAACGCCAGTGAGATAAACGCGCATACCAGCAACAGTATGCCCAGCCGGATAACCACTGACATGTTCCCCGCCTCGATGCCGTCGTCAATCAGACTCGCCATCACATAGGGGATCAGAATCTCCATCACAACCTCCACGATAACAAAGACCGGCGTCAGAATCGTTGCCCGCTTATATTCCCGCAGAGACCGCATCAGTTTTCGAATCATTCCACTTTCCCTTCTTTTTCACTACATTTTCCTGCATCCTGTGGATATAGAAAAAAAACACTTCAATCTCTTCCTCTGTAAAGCCCTCACGCAGCGTGTTCTCGATGTTGTTGAACTCCTGATCCATCTGACACACCAGCGCCCATGACCGATCCGTCAGTACCAGCCGCTTCAGCCGCGCATCACCCGGAACACTCTGCCGCTCGATCAGCCCTTTGCGAACCATCAGGCTCACCACCTTGGAGGCCGTTGACCGCGTGATACCGAAATGCTTTTCCAGATCCCGCTGATAGACCGGTTTGTCGTCGTTTTTCGCGATATACCCGATAATCCAGGTGTTCTTTCCGGTCACGTTCTCCACCTGCATCCGCGCCGGGGAGTTGTCAATGACCCTTCCGATCAGATTCGCAAGGTAATGCACCTCATGCCCGATAAATGTCTGCATGCTTCACCTCCCGATTTTATGTTGGCGTTCAAACAGTTTGAACTCTAACATATGGTAGCGCTTTTATATGGCAATGTCAACGAGCGATTTCCATAAATTTTCAGACGCTGCAGGCGAAAAACTGTTCGATTCGCACGATGAGATTCAGAACCATACTCTGAATAAATACAAAATATGCAGAAAACGATTCTTTCGTTCTCTGCATATCTGTTTGCCCGTTGAATATTTCGCCTTTGTGATTTTAAAATATGATCTTATTCTGATTTTTCAACATCATGCCGCCGGAGATAATGACAAAGCAGCCGATAATAATGGCGCAGACACCGCCGATCACGCTGAACGCTCCGGAATAAGTCATTTTCTGATAAACCTTTTCCATGATCTTCCTCCTGTTTCGTCTCGTTCATCAGGCTCAGTATACCATCATTTCCAATCTCTGCCTAGTGCGATATCCTAAACTTTTCATAAATCCGGTTTGAAATATTGTATCAGCCGCCGGTTCGACAAGGCACAGATTCGGTCTACCGGCCAGGGACAGGCCAGCCCCTCCGCCGTGCTGTAACAGGTCGCCGCCGACTCAAACAGGCAGTAGGTAAACGCCCCGTCACCGGCCACCTCCTCCGCCATGGGCGGAAGCGTATACTCCGCCACGGGATACAGCGTCACGGCTTCGTCGTTAATTTCCTCTTCATACAGATACAGGTGCGAATCGCCAAACCGTCCGGCAGAGGCGGATAGCAGGAGATATTGCACCCCGTTTTCACAGAAAAAGCTGAGCCCCTGCGCATAATCGGGAATCTCCATCGTAAACTGCCGCTGCAATACCGTCCCGCTTTTTCCCTCCTGTAAAAGAAAAACGGACAGGCGTCCCTGATCCCGAAAAAGGGAATGGCTTGTCCCGACCCACAGGCGGCCATCCTGACAGGCGACAAAGGAGGCGGTCACGCCGCAGGCGACCTCCTCATCATAACAGTCCAACTCGCAGATCTCCTCCCCGGTCTGAACGGCTGCCTCAATCCGACTGCCGGAGATCCTGCCGAGACTGCGGGTCGTGCTCCTCGCCACCCAGAAACTGCTGCCGTCCCATGTAATTCCGCCGACATGATTTTTTTCCGGAATAACGATTGTCGTCAACAGCTCCCGGCTCGAAGCGTCCCTGTTGGAGAGAACATAGATGACCGAATTCTCCCGTCGGCTTTTATCGTAGGCAGTGACCAGCATATACTCCCCGGCAATACAAAGCCCCTGCGGAACCATCTGCCTCGACTCCGAATCGCCGAAATCCGTGTTCTCCAGACCCGGAATCGCCGTGCTGTAATCCGCGCGGTACAGATTCCGAAAATCCGAATACCGTAGCAGCGCACGGGTAAAGGCCAGATCATAGCGGTAAGAGACGGATGTCTCCCCGTCTGCATAACCGTCCACTCCGGAAGCCTCACCCTTCGGAAAAGTTGCCGTACGGACTTGCCGGATTCCGATGAAAACAGCCAGAAAACACCCTGCTGCCGCGAGCAGATACACGATTCGCCGTCTCACGGCACATTCTCTGTTTCCGTTAACGCGAGATCCGCCAGCCCCCATTCCGCCAGATGCTCCTTCCAGTCACTCATATGGATGATCACCAGCTTCTCAATCCGTGTCAGCCGCTTGATATAGGCTTCGCGGTGCATTGCCTCGGACTGCGTCTCATATACCTCCAGACAAACCAGCCGGATCGGGCCGCGCCCACGAGTGTATTTCGCCCCGGCGCCGCTCTGGTGCGCCTCCAGCCGCTTCTCGATATTGTTTGTCCAACCGGTATAAAAACTGCCGTCCCCGCACTCCAGTATATATGTATAGTTCATGGGTACCCTCCCGAAATTCTCCTTAATTTTACATATGTAGCCGGCAGCCCATGCCGCCGGTCCATCTATATCAATGCAATCGGAAATCGTGTATCTTACTCATGAAAAATCCAAAACCATTTCAGTCCTGTCGCGCGATTGCAATTATACTATAGTATACACGATTTTCCGAAAACGGTGCCCGTTCTTTTTCTTTTTGGCTTTCTTTCATTGATTGAACAGCCCGCTACTCCAGGTAATTCAGCGGATTCACCGGCTCTCCGTCCTTTAACATCTGAAAATACAGGTTGCTTCCCTCGACACTGTAATACTTGGTCGGTTCACTGACAAACCCGACCAGATCTCCCTTTGCCACATAGTCCCCGACCTCCGCCTGAACCTCCTTCAGCTGGCCGTAAACCAGCTGATATCCGTCGCCGATGTCCATGACGATCGTCTCGCCGGTCTCCTCTGATGTCATAACGGAAAGAACCTCTCCCGCAGCAGCAGCCGTCACCTGTGCGTTGACCTCCCCTGCGATGATGAGGGCGGGGTTGTATTTATACTGATCCAGCTTCGCCAAAAATACCGATTGATCCATGCTGTAATTCAGAATTACATCGCCCTGCAGAGGCCAGCTCAGCTTGTCCGACTCCGAGAAAGACAGGCTGTCCGCCCCGCTCTCCGCGGTGTCGACAATCCCCTGCGTGCTGTCTGTCGTCTCCGGAGTCTTTGCTTCATCATCCGCGTCCGCCGCTTCACCGCCGGTTTCGTCCGCAGTGCCGGAAGCCATCTCCGCCGCCGCGTCGGAATTCTCCTCCGAACCGTCGGCATCCTCTGTCTCTGTTTCGGCCGCATCCTCTTCGTCCTCTGTCCGCTCCGTCCATTCCGCTTCCGCCATAATAACCGCTTCCTGCTCTTCATCTGGTGTGCTTCCCGTCAAGTAGACAATAAAAAAATTAAAAAGTTTTTCCCGCC
>JAJQBV010000115.1 GCA_021203115.1 Clostridiales bacterium
GTCTCTCCGGTGATCCCCTCCGCCTGTACATAGGAGACCTCCCCGAACACGCTCTCCACTGCCGCGGCATCCGCTGTGGTCCGGACAAAATAGCGGCTTGTCAGATTCCGGTAATCCGCCAGCTGCACCTTCTCCGGCTTCCAGTCCATGGTAATGCTCACATGCTTATGACGGACGATATCCACAATGTCCGCCACAACCGCGCTGGCTGTGGGAAGCTTCCCCGCGCCGCTGCCGTAGAACATGGCATCGCCGAGCATGTTCCCCTTCACGAAAATAGCGTTAAACACACCGTTGACCCCATACAGCGGGGTACTCTCATCCAGCATGTACGGCGCGACAATCGCGCAATACTGCTCTCCCAAGCGATAACTGCAGGCCAGCAATTTGATTCGCCTGTCCATCGCCTTCGCATAGCGGATGTCCGCCGCGGTGATTTTCGTGATCCCCTCCGTGTGGATCTCCTCAAAATCGACCTGTCTGGCACAAACCAGAGAGGTCAGAATCGCGATCTTTCTGCAGGCATCGTATCCCTCAATATCCGCCGTCAGATCAGCCTCCGCATATCCCTTCGTCTGGGCATCATGAAGGACATCGTCAAACTCAGACCCTTCCTCGGACATCTTTGTCATCATATAATTGGTTGTCCCATTCAGGATGCCGGAGATCTCCTCGATCACGTCCGCTGTCAGGCAGCTATTTAAAGGCCGGATGATCGGAATGCCGCCGCCGACGCTCGCCCCGTAGAGGCAGTTCAGGCTCCGTTCCTGCGCCATCGCAATCAGCTCCGCACCGTGCTTCGCGATCAGCGCCTTGTTGGAGGTGGCAAAATGCTTGCCCGCCAAAATCGCCGCCTTCGCGAACGTGAATGCCGGCTCTACGCCGCCCATCGCCTCCACCACAACAGACACCTCCGGGTCGCTGCGGATGATCTCATAATCGTGAACCACAAGATCCTCGTGCGGATCCCCCGGAAAATCGCGGAGATCCAGAATATACTTCACCGCGATCTCCTCTCCGGCTCTCTTTGTGATAACTTCCCGGTTTCTCTCCAGAACTTCCACGACACCGGAACCGATGGTGCCGTATCCTAACACTGCAATCTTAACCACGTCTTACTCCCTTGCTAATATTTTCAGATAATGAATCCCGTCCTGCTCCTCAATCGCCTGCGCCATCTGCGAGACATCGCCTGTATCCCGCAGGACTTCAACGCTCAGCGTCAGGGAAGCGACACCGTTCACCGGAATGCTCTGGTGGATCGTCAGGATATTCGCGTGATAATCCGCCACAATCTTCAGAACCAGAGACAAAAGCCCCGGCTCGTCATTCAGCTGGACCACCATGGTGATCGTCCGGCCCTTGGTGTTCTCATGAAACGGGAAAATATCATCCTTATACTTGTAAAAGGAACTGCGGCTGATGCCGGTCTTATCGACCGCATCCTGCACAGACGCTACCTTTCCGGAATCGAGCAGATGCTTCGCTTCCACGACCTTCAACAGCACTTCCGGAACCGCCTTTTGCTTTAAAACAAAATACTTTGTCTTTTCCGCCATTTCCCGCCCCCTGTGTTTCTCAGAGATACATTTGTGCTCACAGCAAAGATATCTTAACACAAACCACCTACCCTTGCAACATGTTTCGCAATTTTCAGAGTCAGGCAAATTTGTACAAAAACGGTGTCGAATTTATCCCTGCAGAGCCGTCCACTTCAGGTATGCATTCATAAACGGATCCAGATTACCGTCCATGACACTGTCCACGTTACCGGTCTCCTCGTTTGTCCTCAAATCCTTGACCATCTTATACGGCTGCATGACATAGGAACGGATCTGATTTCCCCATCCGATCTCGGTCAGATCGCCGCGGATCCCGTCCACACGCTCCTGATTCTCCTGCTGCTTTAACAAATACAGCTTGGATTTGAGCATCTGCATGGCCTTATCCTTGTTCATGTGCTGAGACCGCTCATTCTGGCACTGCACCACAATCCCCGTGGGCAGATGCGTGATTCGGATCGCGGACGATGTCTTATTAATATGCTGTCCGCCGGCGCCGCTGGAACGATAGGTGTCGATCCGCAGATCCTCCTCGTTGATCTCAACCTCCAGATCCTCCTCCAGCTCCGGCATCACATCGCAGGAGGCAAAGGATGTCTGACGCTTTCCGGCCGCGTTAAACGGAGAAATGCGAACCAGACGGTGAACGCCCTTCTCGGATTTCAGATACCCGTAAGCGTTCTCTCCGTTCGCCTGAAACGTGACCGACTTGATGCCCGCCTCCTCGCCGTCGAGGTAGTCCAGCACCTCAATGGTATATCCCTTTGCCGCCGCCCACCGCGTGTACATCCGGTACAGCATGCTCACCCAGTCGCAGGCCTCTGTCCCGCCCGCGCCCGCGTGAAGGGTGACAATGGCATTCTCCGCGTCAAACTCCCCGGAGAGGAGCGTCTTCATGCGGATGTTCTCAAAGGTAGACTGAAACTCAGCCAGCATCTCCTCGATCTCCGGAATCACGGAGGTGTCATCCTCCTCGTATCCCATCTCGATCATGACCTCGATATCCTCCAGCATGGAGGAAAGCTGCTCATAGGTCTGCACGTCATCCTTTTTACTTTTCAGTTCTTTCATCATCTGCTGGGAGCGCTCCGGATCATTCCAGAAATCCGGCGCCTCCATCTCCCGCTCCAGTTCCTCTATCCTCTGCTCTTTGTCAGCGAGGTTAAAGTGAATCCCTTACTTCCTGCAGCGGATGTCGATATGCGTTCAAGACGGACTTGAACTGGTCTAATTCTATCATACGACTCACCTCTTTCTTTTTATATTACATGTCCTTTTTCGCGAATCACCTGCGTTACCTGCTTGACGCAGCGGTCGCAGATTTCTTTCGTCTCCGCCTCGACCATGACGCGGATTACCGGCTCGGTGCCGCTCTCGCGGACGAGGATACGGCCGGTATCACCGAGATAGTTGGCAACGCGCGCGACTTCGGCCTGGACATCCGGATCGTTCTGCGCCTCCGGCTTGCTCTTTACGCGAATGTTTTTCAGCACCTGCGGATAAATTTTCACGGGCTCCACCAGCTTGGACAGGGGCATTTTTTTGGCCAGCATGACCTGCATGACCTTCAGCGATGTCAGAATCCCGTCTCCGGTTGTCGCGTATTTACTGAATATAATATGCCCGGACTGCTCCCCGCCGATTCGATGACCGTTTTTCTGCATGCACTCGTATACGTATTTATCGCCCACCGCGGTCTGCTCATAGTCAATGCCTGCGTCGTCGAATGCCCTGTACAGCCCGAAGTTGGACATAACGGTGGTGACGACCGTATTGTTCAGGAGCTTTCCTCTCTCTTTCATATATTTTCCGTAGATATAGAGAATCAGGTCTCCGTTGACCACCTCGCCGCGGTCATCCACCGCGATACAGCGGTCCGCATCGCCGTCGTAGGCGAAGCCCGCATCCAGATGTTTGTCTTTGACAAACTGCTGCAGCACCTCAATGTGCGTAGAACCGGCAGCGTTATTGATGTTCATGCCGTTCGGCTCCGCATTGATCACATAGGTCTTGGCTCCCAGCGCGTCAAACACATTCTTCGCGATCATCCATGCGCTGCCGTTCGCACAGTCCAGACCGATGCGCATTCCCCGGAAGGAATGAACTGCCAGCGAAATCAGATAACCCACATAGCGATTCCGGCCCGCCACATAGTCCACCGTGCAGCCGATCTCATCCCGCGTTGCAAAGGGGATCTCGTCCATCTCCTCCCCAAACAGATTCACATGGCCGTCGATATAGTCCTCGATATAGGAGATGACGGTCTCATCCATCTTCTCCCCGCGGTTGTTGATCAGTTTGATTCCGTTGTCATAATACGGGTTATGGCTCGCGGAGATCATGATGCCGCAGTCAAAGTCCTCCGTCCGCACCACATAGGACACCGAAGGAGTCGTCGTGACGTGAAGCAGGTAGGCATCCGCGCCGGAGGCCGTCATCCCCGCCACGAGCGAATACTCAAACATATAGCTGGATCGCCTTGTGTCCTTTCCGATCACGATCTTCGGTCGGTTTCCGTTTAACTCACGGTAATACCATCCCAGAAAGCGGCCGACCTTATACGCATGCTCCACGGTCAGGGTTTTGTTCGCCTCCCCGCGAAAGCCATCTGTGCCGAAATATCTTCCCATTTTATTTGTTCCTCACCATCTTATAATGATTCAAAGCCATATCACAGCAGCCCCTCCAGTTGCTGTAACAGCCGTTCCACGCACTCCTCCAGGGTTCCCTCGCTGGTATCGATAACCACATCGGGGTGCTCCGGAGGTTCGTAGGGACTGGTGATGCCGGTGAAATTGTCCAGCTTTCCGCTGCGCGCCTTTTGATACAGGCCCTTGACATCCCGGCGCTCGCACTCCTCCAGCGGCGTGCTGACATAGACCTCAATGAAAGCGTCGCCGATGATCTCCCGCGCCCTTCTCCGGTCATGGATGAAAGGCGAGATAAAGGAAGTCAGAACGATCAGTCCGGCATCGTTCATCAGCTTTGACACCTCCGCGATGCGGCGGATATTCTCAATCCGGTCATGCTCACGGAAGCCCAGGTTCTTATTTAATCCCATGCGGACATTGTCCCCGTCCAGAAGCATCGTATGCTTGCCCATGGCGGCCAGCCGCTTCTCCAGCTCGTTGGCCAGCGAGGATTTCCCCGCACCGGACAGGCCGGTAAACCAGATCGTCCGGGCGGTCTGCCCCAGCAGGTTCTCGCGGAATTCCCGGGTAATGTCCATATCGTGCCATGTCAGGTTATCCCCGCGTGTCAGGGAATGCTCGACAACACCGCAGGCGGATGTCATATGGGAAACGCGGTCGATCAGAATCAGCGATCCCAGCGCATTGTTTTTCTCGAACCGGTCAAACACAATTCTTGAGGCCATCGCAAGCTCGCAGCGGGCAATCTCATTCTTGTAAATCGCGTCGGCATAGACCTCCTCGCCGGAATTCACATCGATCTTATACTGTATGCTCATCACCGTGGCCGGGATTTTCTGTGTGCCGATTTTCAGGAGATAATTTTTCCCCTCGACCAGCTTTTCATCGTCCATCCAGAGGAGGGTCGCGGCGAACAGCGTATTGATCTCCTCCGCGGCATCGCGCACCAGCACACAGCCGCGGGAGACATCGATCTCCGTGTCAAGCTGAATGGTAACCGCGCGCCCGGCAGAGCTCGTCTGCACCTCATCGAAGCCCTGATGAATGGAAGCAACCGCCGCGGTTTCGCCGCTCGGCAGCACCGTAATACGGTCGCCCACGGACACCTGCCCGCTCTCGATCTGCCCCTGGAAACCGCGAAACAGGTGGTTCGGGCGGCACACGCGCTGTACCGGCATGGTAAAGCCCGTCTCCGCAGGGTCTTTCTTCACATCAATATTTTCCAGATATGCCAGCAGCGTCTCGCCCTTGTACCACGGCATCCGGGACGAGCGGGTCGTGATGTTGTCGCCCTCCGTCGCGGACACGGGAATCATCGCAGCGGATTTGTAATCAAACTCCGCCAGCAGGACATTGATATTCTTGCGGATCTTGTCATATTTGCGCTTCTCATAATTGATCAGATCCATCTTATTGATGGCAAAAACAAAATGCTTGATGCCCATCAGGGAGCAGATCCGCGTGTGCCGTCTGGTCTGTGTCAGAACGCCCTGGCTCGCGTCCACCAGGATCACGGCCAGATCTGCAAAGGAAGCCCCCACCGCCATGTTTCTTGTATACTCCTCATGGCCGGGCGTATCCGCCACGATAAAGGAACGGTTCTCCGTGGTAAAATAGCGATAAGCCACATCGATGGTAATGCCCTGCTCCCGCTCCGCCATCAGGCCGTCCAGCAGCAGGCTGTAATCGATATCGCCGCCTCTGGAACCGACGCGGGACTCCAGCTCCAACGCACGCTCCTGGTCCGCGAAGATCAGCTTCGCATCATAGAGCATATGACCGATCAGGGTGGACTTTCCGTCGTCCACACTCCCGCAGGTGATAAATTTCAGCAATGCATCCATTAGAAATATCCCTCCCTTTTCCGCTTCTCCATGCTGGCCGCGCCGCCGTCCTTGTCGATGACACGGCTGGTCCGCTCAGAGGAAACCGCACTCAGCGTCTCACTGATGATCTTATCCAGTGTGTCCGCGTCCGACTCCACACCGCCGGAGAGGGGATAACACCCCAGTGTGCGGAAACGCACCTTTTTCATCATCGGCTTCTCGCCGGGCAGGAGCCTCATCCGGTCGTCATCCACCATGATCAGGTTGCCGTCCCGCTCCACAACCGGGCGGGCAGCGGCAAAATAGAGGGGTACGATCTCTATATTTTCTCTCTTGATATACTGCCAGATATCCTTCTCTGTCCAGTTTGAGATGGGGAAGACCCGGATGCTCTCCCCCTGATTGATCTCTGTATTAAACAGCTTCCACATTTCCGGGCGCTGGTTCTTCGGATCCCACGCATGCTCCGCATTGCGGAAGGAGAAAATCCGCTCCTTGGCGCGGCTCTTTTCCTCATCACGGCGGCCGCCGCCGAAGGCAGCCGTGAACTTGTATTTGTTCAGCGCCTGCTTTAACGCCTGCGTCTTCATGATATCCGTGTAGGCGGAGCCATGGTCAAACGGGTTGATCCCCTGTGCCAGGCCCTCCTCATTAATATATTCCAGCATCTCGATCCCGTACTTTTCGGCGACCTTATCCCGAAACGCGATCATCTCTTTAAACTTCCATGTCGTATTGACATGTAGAAACGGGAAGGGCGGTTTCTCCGGATAGAACGCCTTCAGGGCGAGGTGCAGCATGACGGATGAATCCTTCCCGATCGAATAGAGCATCACGGGTTTCTCACACTCCGCGGCCACCTCCCGCATAATATATATCGCTTCCGCTTCCAGTTCATCTAAATGATCCATAATATATATCCTTTCCAATCGATTTTACAGAGTCCGAATCAGTTCTGTCACCGCGGCAAGCGCCGCCTCCTCATCCTCACCATCACATATAAATTCCAGTTCGTCTCCCGATCTTACACAGGCTCCCAGTATCGCGAGCAGACTCTTTACGTTTACCGTCTTATTTCCCCTGCGCATGGTGACGGAAGATGTGAACGATGTTGCCAGCGTGCTGAGATTGCCGGCAGGGCGAAGGTGCAGCCCGGCCGGATTCCGGATAATAATTTTTTCGCTTACCATATCTATTGCTCCTCCGAACTCTCCTCATCTGTCAAACTCTGGTCAATGGCATTGTCCGATGTATCATCGCCTGTCGTCGCAGACTCGTCATCATCTGTGATTGTGACAGATACAATGGCCTCCGCCGCTTCCCCGTAATCGCCGTCCAACTGAAGTGCCACATTATAAGTACCTGTCTCCAGACCGGAAGCATCCAATGTTCCGTATACATTTTCTCCCTGAATCAGGGCGATATCCTCCTCGTAACCGGTAATGAGCACCGTCGCGGTTTCACTGTTATAGCTCAATGTAAGGCCATCCGCAAGATCCGAAACTGTGATATTGGAGACCGGCATTTCCACCTCAACCGTGGTCTGCGACTCGATCAGAATGGTAACAGTGACATCGCTCTCCTGCCCATCCGCAAGTGCAACACCCTCCGGAAGGTAATCCGGCAAGTGAATCACGGTAGCAACCGTCTCCGTCACCCCCGCCACGCTGAGCTGTGAAGAAGAAATCGTCAATGCATCCAGAGCGTTGAGCACCGCCCAATCGCCTTCCAGCATCACAGTATCCGATTCATACTCTATATCAGTATACCGATAACCATCCGCCGGCTCACCTGTCACGGTAAAGGAAAGCACAACCTCCTTGCTCATCAGAATCTCCGCCGTGACAACCGAGGTCGTCTCATCCAGTGTCAGACGGTCCTGTGACACCTCACTGCCATTCTCGTCCACCAGCACAATCGCCGCCGTGGCAGACACCGCCTCTGTCGCATCACTCACGTCCACCGTCACCTGTGCAGCAGCAATGGTTTCTACCACGGACTCCGGCCCGGTCACTGTCGCCGTATCCGTCGACAACCCGAAGGCATCGACAAAACACCCGGTCGCCGGCGTCCCGTTCACAACAATCTCAATCTCGTATTCGGCCGTGACGGAATTCTCAACATTCAGCAGAAGATACGAGTTTCGTTTGACAATCTCCAGTTGGCTGCTGTAGCTGGTTGCCGTAACCACGATAGGAACCATGGACATGGAATCGTCAATATTTTCAATGTTCGCAACAGCCTTAAAATCGGATGCCGACAACGTCTCAACAATCGACCTCTGGCCGGTCACCGTAAATGAAATCGTATCGGTGTCATTCAGAATCTCATAGGTCTTTCCCATATCCGTCAGATAATCCGTGTTTACCACATCCACCGGAATCGAAAACGAGACAGATTTATCCGGATCCTCCACATTGACAACCACCATCCAGAGGATGATTGCAAAGACAATGCCGAGAATCTTCAGCCCGAAATTGTTTGTGACCATTTTCATCAGCTTCTTCAGCATGTCTCATCCTCCTGTCAGTTTTCTCTTCACCTTCTGCACGAGGGATTCACTCTGCACATTCATCCTGGCCGCAAAGCGAAGCTTGTTCTGGAAGAAATCCATATCGACATTGCGGTAC
>JAJQBV010000202.1:0-8411 GCA_021203115.1 Clostridiales bacterium
TATGCAAATAATACTTATACGGATGAAAGTGATTTTGATTTTTACATTGTAGTCAGAGATGGTATATCAGATATTGCTGCAGAGACATCGAAAGCATATAAAGCGGTGCGCAGAGTGAAACAACGTCCGGTGGATATCATTGTTGGGACAAGAAGCAGATTTGATAAAAGGAAAGATTTTCCGTCTATTGAGAATGAGGTATATCGAAAGGGGGTTTTACTTTATGATGTCAGCAACGAAAGAGTGGTATGATCTGGCTGTAACAGACCTTGGTGTTGCCAAGCATTTGAATTCAACATATTATCCGAAGCCTCTTGAGATTATCTGTTATCATTGTCAGCAGGCTGCTGAAAAGAATATAAAAGCATTGATCATGTACTATGGAGCACAGAGCGGTATGCCGAAGCTTCATGACCTATCATTTTTGTTGAATCAAATAAAGAATCAAGTTGAAATCGAGGATAAGTTTTACGAGTATGCGGATACTTTAACTCCGTATGGTGTCTCAATCAGATATCCAAATGAGCTTTTCCTTGAAGAGCGACATGCTGATAAGGCAATACAGTATGCCGATGAGATTGTGCAATGGGTCTCTGATAATGTTAATACATCAGGTGATGAATCAGCCTGAATAGTGTCACAGAAGGGCTTTAAAATTGACCTATAAATTGACCTATCCATTCAAAATTGACCTGTTTTTCCCGTAAAAAGCCGAAAGCTGTTCCTGTGGCGGATTGCTCCGGAAATGAGAAAACGACCCATTCAGATTTTGTTCGGAAATGCCGCAAACCTGCATATTTCCTCACTTTTTCAGACAAAAAAGAACCCTCGGTGAATTTTTTCACTGAGGGTTTTTAAAGCAGGGCTACCAGGATTCGAACCTGGAAATGACGGAGTCAGAGTCCGTTGCCTTACCGTTTGGCGATAGCCCTATATCAATCGGAGTGACAGGATTTGAACCTGCGACCTCCTGGTCCCTAACCAGACGCTCTAGCCAAACTGAGCCACACCCCGTTCTTGTCCTTGTCACGCGCATCTGCTTACGAAAGCTTGTTTATAATATCACCATATTTTCTAAAAGTCAATACATATTTTTTAAAAAAGTCCGGCACAAATTCATTGTATTCGGGCGGAAATTCTTCTATACTGGATGAAGATTACGTAACGATTCAGGACAGTACTTCGCACTTGTTGCAAAGTGCGTCTGAAATCATAAATTATAAGATTACAAAAGAAAGGGCGGTATCTCATGCAGACAGATTTTTCAAAGATCAGATGCATCGCGTTTGATCTTGATTTTACGGTGTTGACCACGGAGAAAACCGTGTCGGAGCGGACGAAGGCGGCCTTTGCGAAGGCGCAGGAGAGGGGCATCGCGCTGCTCCCGGTGAGCGGGCGGGCGTTTCCGACATTTCCCGATGACATCCGCAGCCTGAGCGGCGCGGACTATATGGTGGCCTCCAACGGCGCGTCCGTCTATGATGCGCGGACTGGTGAAATGATTCACGAATGGCTGCTGAAGGCGGCGGATGTCCGGCGGATTATGCGCAGCGTGGGCAATTTCTTCTTGGAAGGGCAGATTACATATGAGGTCTGTATGGACGGCGCGATTCACGCCGCGGCGGACTATGTGCGCGACCCCGCCCGCTTCGGCATGATGCGGAGCGCGGTTCCCTATATTCAGCAGACGCGGAAGCCAGAGCGGTATATCATTGATTTTATTTTTGAAAATGCCGGCAGGCTGGCCGGGCTGGATCTGATTCTGAAGGATTCGGGGTTTTACCGCATGATCGGCAACACGATCCGCCGCAATGTGGAGAATATTCACATCACCTCCTCCATCCCCTGCCGTCTGGAGATTTCAAGCGGGGAGGCGGGAAAGGCGTCCGGCATGCGCTATGCGCTGGGACTTCTGGGGATTTCTCCGGAGGAGACGATGGCGTTTGGCGACGGGGATAACGATGCGGATATGCTGCAGGCTGCCGGGATCGGCGTGGCGCTGAAAAATGCGACAGAGACATGTAAGGAGAGCGCGGACTGCGTGACGGAGTACACCGCGGACGAGGACGGCGTGGCGAAGTTCCTCGAGGAGACGGTGCTGTGAGCGGAAATGATCCGGAAATTTTGCGCGGGGTCTGACCCCATACAACGAGGAGACGGTGCTGTAGCTGCCGGGCTACTCCAGTTTCCGATACACCGTAAACCACATCGTGAGAAAACAGGCTGTTCCGCCGATCAGATTGGAGACCGGCTCCGCCAGAAATACGCCGTCGGTGCCGAGGGCGTATGGGAGCAGGAGGGTCAGCGGCACGACGATCACAACTTTTCGAAGGATGGAGAAAAAGACAGCGCGCCGTGCTTTCCCCAGCCCGACGAAGGTGGACTGCCCCATAAACTGCAGGCTCATGAAGATAAATCCCATGAAATAAATGCGGATGGCGGTCACGCCGAGCTCGATCGTCTGCGCGTCCGTGGAAAAAATCCGGATGAAGGCGGCGGGGAAGAGCAGGATCACCAGCCACATAGCGGCGGTATAAATGATACCGGCGATGGACATGAACCGGATTCCCTCCTTGACCCGGTGGGGCTTTTTGGCGCCGTAGTTGTAGCCGAGCACCGGCTGCGCCCCGCTGCTTAAACCGGATACCGGCAGGGAGGCGATCTCACGGACACTGTTGATGATGGTCATGATGCCCACATAGACATCGCCGCCCCAGTTCTGGAGGGTGGCGTTGCAGACAATCTGCACCAGACAGTTGGTGAACTGCTGCATAAAACCGGTGACGCCCAGTCCCAGAATCTCCCGCACCAGTCGGAGGCGGAGCTTCATATGCGCGAGCGTCAGACGGTATTCATTTTGTTTCCCGAGTAAAAATTTCAAAACCCACAGCGCGGATACGCTCTGGCTGATGACGGAGGCGAGGGCGGCGCCCTGCACGCCGAGACCCAGCGCAAAGATAAAGATCGGATCCAGAATCAGGTTCAGGACTGCGCCGATGACGGTCGTCCACATGGCGGTTTTCGGGAATCCGAGCGCGGAGAGAAAACCGTTCATGCCGGTGACAATCATGGAAAAAAGCACGCCGAAGAGGTAAATTTTCAGGTAGCTTTCCGCGTAGACGATGGTGGCGTCGCTCGCGCCGAAAAGGTAGAGCACCGGCACGCGGAAGCGGTAGCACAGCGCAAAGATAACCACGGACGAAACAAGAACCAGGGTGAAGACATTGCCCAGAATCAGCTTCGCCCGTTCCTCCTCCTTCGCACCCCGCGCGATGGAAAAGAGCGGCGTTCCGCCGGTGCCGAAAAGGTTGGCGAACGCGAGGATGAAGGTGCTGAACGGAAACGTCAGTCCCACGCCGGCCAGCGCGATGCTGCCCACCTCCGGCAGGCGGCCGATATAGATCCGGTCTACGATATTGTATAAAAGATAGATTAGCTGCGCGATGATCAGCGGAACTGCCTGCGCGGTGATGACCCTCCATATTTTCCCCTCGGAAAAGTCCTTCTGTGAATCTGTTGTATGATGCGCCATATTTCCACACTCCGTTTTCTCTTGTATTACCGCTCCTTATTCTAGCACAAAGGAGGGGAAACGTACAGAATGGCATTGAATTCAAATCGGTTTACTGTTAAAATGGGTGCAGTTATACCTGTCTGACCGCATCCGGCCGGACACGAAAAGGAGCAGCCATGTCTTTTGTTCACCTGCACGTCCACACGGAGTACAGCCTTCTGGACGGCTCAAACAAAATAACGGAATATGTGGACCGCGTGAAGGAGCTGGGGATGAACGCGGCGGCCATCACCGACCACGGTGTGATGTACGGTGTGATCGATTTTTACAAGGCGGCGAAGGCGGCGGGGATCCGCCCGATTCTCGGCTGCGAGGTCTATGTGGCGCCCGGCTCGCGCTTTGACCGGGAGCAGGGGCGCGGCGACGACCGCTACTATCATCTGGTTCTTCTGGCGGAGAATAATGTCGGCTATGCGAACCTGATGAAGCTGGTCTCCAAAGGGTTTATTGACGGATATTATTACAAACCCCGTGTGGATATGGAGATTCTGAACCAATACCACGAGGGGATTATTGCGCTCTCCGCCTGTCTGGCGGGGGAGGTGCAGCGGTATCTGGCGCGCGGCATGTACGAGGACGCGAAGCGGGCCGCGTATAAATATGAGGAGTGCTTTGGAAAGGGGAACTTTTTCCTGGAGCTGCAGGATCACGGCATCGCGGATCAAACGCTGGTCAACCAGCAGCTCATGCGTCTGCACGGGGAGACGGGCATCGATCTGGTCGCGACGAACGATGTCCACTACACCTATGCGGAGGACGCGGAGCCGCACGATATCCTGCTCTGCCTGCAGACGGGGAAAAAGCTGAGCGACGAGGACCGGATGCGCTACGAGGGCGGCCAGTATTATGTGAAATCCGAGGCCGAGATGCGCGAGCTGTTTTCCTATGCTCCGGAAGCGCTGGACAACACGCAGAAGATCGCGGACCGCTGCGAGGTGGAGATTGAGTTTGGAGTAACGAAGCTGCCTCGGTTTGATGTGCCGGAGCCGTATACTTCGTGGGAATATTTAAACAAGCTGTGCCGGGAGGGGCTGGAGCGGCTGTATCCGCCGGAGCGTCTGCCGGAGCTCACGGAAAAGCTGGACTATGAGCTCGGTGTGATTCAGAAGATGGGCTATGTGGATTATTTCCTTATCGTGTGGGATTTTATCCGCTTTGCCAGAGAGAACGATATCATGGTCGGCCCGGGGCGGGGCAGCGCGGCGGGAAGCCTGGTGGCCTACACGCTGGGCATCACAAAGCTGGATCCCATCCGCTACAACCTCCTGTTTGAGCGCTTCCTGAACCCGGAGCGCGTCTCCATGCCGGATATCGACGTGGATTTTTGTTATGAGCGGCGGCAGGAGGTCATCGACTATGTGGTGCGCAAATACGGGAAGGACCGTGTGGTGCAGATCGTCACCTTCGGAACGCTCGCCGCGCGGAATGTAATCCGCGATGTGGGGCGCGTCATGGATCTGCCCTATGCCACCTGTGATAAGATTGCGAAAATGATCCCCAATGAGCTGGGGATTACCATCGATAAAGCGCTCATCATGAACTATGAGCTGCGCGGGCTGTATGAGTCTGACCCGGAGATCGGGAAGCTGATCGACATGGCGAAGCGGCTGGAGGGTCTGCCGCGGCACACCTCCATTCACGCGGCCGGCGTTGTCATCAGCCAGAAGCCGGTTGACGAGTATGTGCCGCTGTCCCGCGGATCGGACGGCTCGGTCACGACACAGTTTACCATGACGACGCTGGAGGAGCTGGGCCTTTTAAAAATGGATTTTCTGGGCCTGCGGACGCTGACCGTCATTCAGGACGCGGTGAAAAATGTTGAGAAAACGCACGGCATCGTTCTGGACATGGATGCCATTGATTATGACGACGCGGCGGTTCTGGCCTCTCTCTCCACCGGAAAATGTGACGGCGTGTTCCAGTTGGAAAGTGCGGGCATGAAAAGCTTCATGAAGGAGTTAAAACCGCAGAGTCTGGAGGACATGATCGCCGGGATTTCTCTCTACCGGCCGGGTCCGATGGATTTCATACCGGCCTATATCCGGGGGAAAAATAATCCGGAATCCATCACCTACGACTGCCCGCAGCTCGAGCCGATTCTTGCCCCCACTTACGGGTGTATCGTCTATCAGGAGCAGGTGATGCAGATCGTCCGCAATCTGGCCGGATACACGCTGGGGCGCAGCGATCTGGTCCGCCGTGCCATGTCCAAGAAAAAGGGCGATGTCATGGCCAGAGAGCGGCAGAACTTTGTCTACGGCAATGAGGCGGAGGGGGTGCCGGGCTGCGCGGCGAACGGCATTTCAGCGGAGGTGGCCAACCGGATTTTTGACGAGATGACGGACTTCGCGAAGTACGCGTTCAACAAGTCCCACGCGGCGGCCTACGCGGTGGTCTCCTACCAGACGGCATTTTTGAAATATTACTATCCCGTGAAGTTTATGGCGGCGCTGATGACATCGGTCATCGACAAATCTTCGAAGGTGTCCGAGTACATTCAGGTATGCAGGCAGATGGGGATTTCGGTTCTCCCGCCGGATATCAACGAGGGAATGAGCGGCTTCTCGGTCTCCGGTTCTGCGATCCGGTACGGCCTTTCCGCCATAAAGAGCGTGGGGCGGCCGGTGATCGACGCGCTCATCGGGGAGCGGGATGCCAACGGGCTGTTCCGTTCTCTGGAGGATTTCATCGAGCGCATGGCCGGGAAGGATGTGAACCGCCGTGCGATCGAGAACTTCATTAAGTCCGGGGCGCTGGACGGGCTGGGCGGAAACCGCAACCAGTTTATGATGGTGTACGGCGCGATTCTGGATTCCGTCACACAGAAGCGCAAGCATTCCGTGGAGGGCCAGATGACGCTCTTTGATCTGGCTTCAGGGGAGGAGAAAAAGCGGTTTGAGATTCGCCTGCCGAATGTGGAGGAGTACCCGAAGGAGGAGCTTCTCGCGATGGAGAAGGAGGTGCTCGGCATCTATGTCAGCGGCCATCCGCTGGAGGAGTACGAGGAAAAGTGGAGAAAAAACATTTCCAATGCGACCAGCGATTTCCTTCTGGACGAGGAGACCGGCGAGGTGCGGGTCCGGGACGGCAGCTCCGCCATGATCGGGGGCATGATCGTCGGCAAAACCATCAAGTATACCAAGACGAACCAGACGATGGCATTTCTGACCATCGAGGATCTCTACGGGACGGTGGAGGTCATCGTTTTTCCGAGGGATTACGAGCGGTACAGCCGGCTGATGGAGACGGACGCGAAGGTTTTCATCCGCGGCCGGGTTTCCGTGGAGGAGGATAAAAACGCCAGGCTGATCTGTGAGCAGATGTATTCGTTTGACGAGGCGAAGCGGGAGCTGTGGCTCCAGTTTGCGACGATGGAGGAGTATCGGGTTGCCGAGGAGGATGTGTTTGAGATTCTCCGGGAATCCGACGGGCAGGATGAGGTTGTTTTTTATGTGGCCAATCCCCGCGCCGTCCGGAGGCTGGGCGCAAACATGACGGTTTCGGCGGATTCGGACCTGATTTCGGCGCTGAAAGAAAGACTTGGTGAAAATAATATCAAAGTTTTGGAAAAAGCGATTGAAAAAAACCGCGCAAAGTATTAGAATGAATACGATTGTGAAGTAAAAACATGAGAGGAAAGGATTTTCTGTTATGAAAAGAAATATTATCGTAGGACAGTCAGGGGGACCGACCGCGGCGATCAACTCCAGCCTTGCAGGTGTCTACCTCACTGCAAAGGAATGCGGCGCAAAAACCGTCTATGGCATGCTGAACGGCATCCAGGGACTGTTGGAGGGGAGATATATCGACCTTTCTGAGTATATCAAAAACGGACTGGACGCAGAGCTGCTGAAGAGGACGCCCTCCTCTTTCCTTGGCTCCTGCCGTTATAAGCTGCCTGCGGCCGAGGGAAACGAGGCTGTCTATGAGCAGATTTTTGCGACATTAAAGGAACTGGATATCGAGGTGTTCATCTATATCGGCGGAAACGATTCCATGGACACCATCAACAAGCTGTCCCAGTATGCGCAGGCAAAGGGCAGCGAGATCCGCTTCATCGGCTGCCCGAAGACCGTTGACAATGATCTGGCGCTCACCGACCACACACCGGGATACGGCAGCGCGGCAAAGTACATCGCGATCTCCATGAAGGAGCTGATCCGCGACAGCTTTACCATCGATTTCAAGCAGGGCATGTGCACGATCGTGGAGATCATGGGTCGGAACGCCGGATGGCTGACTGCGGCTGCGGCTCTGTCGAAGGATGAGGATTGCCAGGGGCCGGATCTGATCTATCTTCCGGAGATCCCGTTTGACATCGAGTCCTTTAAGGCAAAGGTAAAAGACCTTCTTGCGAAGAAGATTTCCGTTGTGGTTGCCGTTTCCGAGGGCATTTACACGGCGGACGGCACCTATGTCTGCGAACTCGGCAACAGTGTGGATTTTGTCGACGCATTCGGCCACAAGCAGCTCTCCGGAACCGCTTCCTATCTGGCCGGATATATTGCCGGTGAGTTCGGCTGCAAGACCCGCGCCATCGAGTTCTCCACGCTGCAGCGTGCGGGCTCCCATGTGGCGTCTCTCACGGATATCTCCGAGGGCTTCGAGGCCGGCAAGGCTGCGATCAAGGCTGCGGATGAGGGCAGGACGGGACTGATGGTTGTCTTCGAGCGGACTTCCCAGGATCCGTACAAGTGCGGCACCGCGCTCCGCGATGTGAATAAGATCGCGAACGACGAGCGCGTTGTGCCCAGAGAGTGGGTCAATGCGGATGGTGACTTTGTGACGGATGAGTTTATTGCCTACGCAAAGCCGCTGATTCAGGGCGAGCTTGCCC